>NZ_JBEZEH010000023.1:0-47044 GCF_040648775.1 Micromonospora sp. NPDC049089 | reverse complement strand
CACGACTGAGCCCGGCCACCGCCACGACGTCCCACTCCAGGCCCTTGGCGGCGTGGGGGGGGGGGGGCGGCCCCCCCCCCCCCCCCCCCACCCCCGCGCCCCCCCCCCCCCCCCGCGCCGCGGCCGCCGCGGGGGGGGGGGGGGGGCGCGCCCCCTCCCCCCGCCCCCCCCCACCGCTGTCACCACTGTGCCGGAGGCGGGGGCGGCGACACGGGCGGCCGGTCGTCGCAGGTGATGGTGTTGGGCAGCAGCCACGGCGCGAGCCACCCGCCGTCGTTACCGCCGAGGTCGGTCAGTGTGAACTCCGAACCGGCCGGGGTGAAGTGGAACGATCCGCAGTTGTTGACGCCGACCGCGCCCACGTTGCGAGCGTCCACGTTGGCGAACGAGGCGGACCCGGCAGCGCGGGCGCTGAGCACCGAGGTGCCGGTGCCGTCGACCCGGACGTCCCGGAACCGGGCGTCGGAGATCGAGTAGAGGTCCTTCACCGGCCAGTCGCTGACCAGCATGATCGCGTTGTACGTGTTGTCCAGGTACGCGTCGCCGGTCACCTCGATGGGCGCCTCGATGCTGCGATCCAGGGCGAAGACCCAGATCGCGCCCAGCCCGATGTTCCAGTTCAGCTCGTACGTGCCGGCGCGGGCCGTGGTGTTGTTCGTGAAGCGCAGGTGCCCGGTGAACGGCTCCGCGCCGAAGCGGGCCCCGGCGTGCAGGCCGCTGCCCTCGCGTACCGGGTCGGCGACCAGGTTGTGCGAGACGGTGGTGTCGGTGCCGCCGTAGATGGCGATGCCGTTGGCAAGGGTCGGTGACTGCACGGTGTTGTGGTCGAACGTGTTCCGTACGTTGGCCGTCTTCTCCGACCACATCGCCAGGCCGTCGTCGCCGGTGTTGCGGACGAAGTTGTGCGACACGAGGGAGTCGGTCACGCCGGTGTGGAAGTTGAGCGCGTCGGCGATCTGGTCGACGATGATGTTGTTGGTGACGCGGACGTTGCGCATCGGGCCGTCGAACCACAGACCTGCCTTGGTGTGGTGCAGGTAGAGCCCGTCGATCGTGGAGTCGCTCATCGCACCACCGATCGCGTTGACCTGGTCGGTGTCGATGCGTTCCCGCACGTCGCCCTCGATGGCGAAGCCGGAGAGGTGCACGTTGCGGCTGCCGCCGTCGGCGGCGTCCCGCCCATAGAACCCGACCCCGGTGTGCACGGAGCCGTCCGGCGCGGGAGTCGGCAGGGCGACCTCGCGGCCCTTGATCGTGGTGTACCAGTTGCCGGCGCCCTCGATGGTCACGTCGTCGACGATGATGTGCCGGTTGACCTGGTAGGTGCCCGGCGGGATGTAGACCTTGAGGTGGGCGCGCCGAGCGAAGGCGATGGCCCGGTCCAGCGCGTCGGCGGAGTCCCGCCGGCCGGTGGGGTCGGCGCCGAAGGCGAGCACGTTCGCCGCGAGCAGTCGGACGTGCGGCGGTGCCACCAACTCGGAGTCGAGCAGGTCGATGACCGTCCAGGCGGCGGCGCTGCCGGGCGGCGCGGTGAGCCGGACCTTGTCGCCGGCCCGGTAGGTACGCCCGAGCAGCAGCCGCTGCTCGTCGTAGAAGTGGGTGGGCCGGAACGGCTTGTTGATGCTCGGGTACGGCGTGGTGGCCGACGGCACGCACTGGCACTCGGTGATCCACCAGTCCGGGTGCAGCAGCCCGGCCTGCGGGTCGTTGGTGAACGGGTACTGGTTGTAGAGCCACGAGTACTGCGATGTGAGCGTCATGGTGCGCAGGTGCTTGCCGTTGACGGCGACCCGCAGCGGCGCGGTGATCCCGCCACCCTGCGGCGCGTCCGGGATGCTGTACCGCACGGTGATCCCGTTCGCCGCGCTGGGCAGGACGAATTCCACGTACTCCCCGGGGGTGAGCCGGACCGCCCGGCGGCCGGAAGCCTCCGCGGGCAGCGTGTAGGCGGTGCGGTCGGGCCCGATGATCTCGCCGTTGGTGCGGGCGTTCTCCGCTTCCTGCTCAAGGAAGTCGACGTCCGCGCCGCGTCCGGCGACCAGTGCCGGATCGAGGGCGGCCCGGGTGACCACCGGCTGCGCGCCGGCGGACGCGGGTGGACTGGCGACGGCCGCGGTGGGTCCGGCGACCAGCACGGCGAGACCGGCCGCGAGCGCGACGGCGGTGCCGCTGGGCCGGCCGGGGCGTCCCCGCGCCGGCGTGAGGCTGCGAAACATCGGTGACCCTCCTGGGTGGGTGGTGGTGGAGGTCCGCCCGGCGTCCCCCCGACGCCCGACATTGATCGTCATGATGCAGCACCAGACAGGGCGCTGCAAGACAACTATCGAACAACGAAAATAAACGACTATCAGGCCGCAAGAAATGGACGGTCGTCGAGTTGAGGTGCCGCGCGTCGCCTGCCCCCACCAGCTCACGCCCGGCGTAGGCTGATCCGCGTGGATCAAGAAGACCGGATTGCCCTCTTCCTCGACTACGAGAACCTCGCGTTGGGCGCGCGCGACCATCGTGGCGGCGCAGCCTTCGACTTCCGGCCCATCGCCGACGCGCTGGCCGAACGAGGTCGGGTGGTCGTCCGACGGGCGTACGCCGACTGGTCCTACTTCGACGAGGACCGCCGGATGCTCACCCGGTCCCACGTCGAGCTGATCGAGATCCCGCAGCGGATGGGCGCGTCCCGTAAGAACGCCGCGGACATCAAGATGGCCGTCGACGCGATCGAGTTGGCGTTCGAACGCGACTACATCTCCACCTTCGTGATCTGCAGTGGTGACAGCGACTTCACCCCGCTGGTGCACAAGCTGCGCGAGCTGAACAAGCGGGTCATCGGCGTCGGGGTCGAGGGGTCCACCTCGGGGCTGCTTCCCCCGGCGTGCGACGAGTTCCTGTACTACGACCGCTTGGAGGGCGTGGACATCCCGCCGGCCCGTGGTCGGCGCGCTCGTCCCGCCACCCGGCAGGCCGGCGCGGACCAGCGCCCACCCGAGCCCGAGCCGGAGCAGGAGCAGGAGCGTCGTACACAGGACGCGGAGCCCGATCGGGATGTGGACGCCCTCGCGGTGCTCGTCGCCCAGTCGGTCGCCGGGTTGCAGGGCAGCGCCAACGGTGAGGTCACCGCCTCCCGGCTCAAGCGGACCCTGTTGCGCAAGGACCCCACCTTCAGCGAGTCCGACTACGGCTTCCGCACCTTCGGCGAACTGCTGCGCCACCTCGCCGAGCGCAACGTGATCGAGCTGGCCGAGGGGCCGGCGAAGGGTGACCCCGAGGTCTCACTGCCCGAGCACGGCGACCGGGAGGTGGCGTTCGGTCTGCTCCGGGGCGTCGTGGCGGACCTCGGTAGTGGCGGCAACCCGGTGGCGTTGTCCGGGTTGAAGAACCAGGTGCGCCGGGCCCGCCCCGACTTCAGCGAGAAGAAGCTCGGCTACCGCAGCTTCCTACAGTTCTGCAAGGCCGCCGCCACCGCCGGCGTACTGGACCTGCGCTGGAGCCCCGAAGCCGACGACTACCTCCTGACAACCCAAACCTGACCGCCCCGCCGACCCGCGCCCCGCCGACCCGCGCCCCGCCGACCCGCGCCCCGCCGCGCCCCGCCCGCCTGAGCTGATCAAGAGGTTTCCGTCAGTGGGAACGCGATCCCTGACGCGAACTTCTTGATCAACAGGGTTGGGGATTGCCGGCGGGCTGCACGGTAGAGCTTCCTGATTCGCAACTCAGGAGCGGGAGAACCGCCCGTTATGGTTTCGAACCGCCAACGGTTGGCCCGAAATGCGCCTGGATTGTCGCCCTTGCCCCGGTCCGGGCATACCTGCGCCGTACCCTCCGCGCGGGAATTGCTATACGGTCGGCGAATGAAGGTGGAGGAGCACTGGTGGAACGGAGACACGACCCCGCGCGGGCGCCGGGACGTGTACATCCGTACTGACGGGCAGGGTTGGGAGGTCCGCGCCCAGATCGGTGGGGCGTCGGGTCGTGAGCGGGTGCAGCAGTGCCCAAGCCGGGCCTCGGCGGCCATCCTCGCCGACGCCTGGCGCGGCACCCACCCATCCTGGCGCGAGCTAAAGCAGCGCTGATCCGGCACCGGGCCGGGTCGGCAACGTTCCTGGGCTACAGCCCGGCGCGCCCGCCGACCGGGCCCGGCGCTCGGTTACCACTCCACAACTCGGCTGGCCGGCTCAACTACTCCTCATCAAGTGATGAAAAGTAGGTCCCGGGGCGCGGATTGAGCTACCTGATCAAGGGATGGCGGCGGATCTCCGTGTCCCCGCCCTCAGGTCGGGTACCCGGAGGGCTGCCGGTCGCGCCCGATGGAGGTCGCCCATGTCGCAGGGTCCCGATGAGGAGAACTCCAGGATCGACGAGGAGGTCCGAGAGGCCGAGCGTCGGCTCGCCAACCTCGGCGCCTCGTCGGACGACGCGCTGACCGACGACGACGCCCGCGCGCCGGACGGTGCTCCCACCGAGGAGAACGCCGATTAGGGCCTGCCCGGCGTCCTGCCGGACAGGCCCCATGATCGGCTCAGCGCTTCAGCGTGAAGGTGAAGTCGCCGGAGAGCTTGCCGCTCAACCGGAACGCCGAAACGACCTTGCCCTCCATGATCAGTCGGTCGATCTCGCCGCGCGACAGACGGCAACCCTCAGCGATCAGTCGGGTCGGCCGGACCGGGACCCGTGCCGCGTTGCGGACCGCGACGTCGATCACGTCGAGGTCCAGATGCTCCGATCCGCCGGTGTCGAGACGCCAGGCGTCGGTCCAGTCCAGGGCGAATCGATTCCGGTGCTGGACGGCCGGATCCTGGAGCAGTTCGGCGACCAGGCCGCCATTGTTGGCATGGAGCCGGTCCAGCAGTTCGGGTGGGATGGTGCGCACTGTCATCCGTTCCAGGACGGTGAGTTTCGCCGTCTCCCCACACTCGGTGCAGAGCACGAGAAGCCAGACGTCGAGGAGCTTGTGGTTGGCGTTGACACGGAACTTGCCGCTCGCCCGAAGGCGTTGGGACGGGCACGCGTGGCAACGGCGGTTGACGATCGGCAGGCAGGTGGGCACGACGGCCCAGTGAATGAGCACAGAGGTACACCGGTTTCAGTGAGAAGTCCGCAGCAAAAAGGAGCGCGGCGCACAGGCGCGACGCGCGACAGATCAGCTCTCGGGAGGTCTCACAGGGTGTACAACGGCACGTCCTTACCTAGACGACCTGGTTGCGCAGCACGGTAACGGCGCACGGCGGCGCCGCTCCACTGGTTTTACGCTTCAGGAGCCCGGGTGGCGGGACGAACGAACCGGTCAGGCCTTCGGGACCGGCAGGACCACGCCCTCGGCCGCCGACCGGTGGGCCAGCTCGATCAACTCGACAGTGTGGACGGAGTCCCGTGGGTCCACCGGCATCGGCGTGCCATCGCGCAGCGCAGCCGCCACCTGGGCGTAGAAGCTCTGGTACGCGCCGGGTTCGGTCGGCACCGGCCGCAGGTCACCGTCGACGCCGAGCAGGCCGTAGCGGTCCGGCGGAACCTCACCCCAGCCCGGCTGGTCCGGGCGGCCACCGTCGTGCAGCGCCGCCTCCTGCACGTCCAGCCCGTAGCTGGTGTAGCCGGCCCGGTCGCCCAGCACCCGCAGGCGCGGCCCGAGCTGAGCGGTCACCGCACCCATCCACAGGTGCGAGTGGACCCCGTTGGCGTGGGTCAACGCCACGAAGGCGTCGTCGTCGACGGCCGCGCCCGCGCGGCGACGGTCCACCTCCGCGTACACCCGCTCGACCTGGCCGAACAGCTGCACCGCCTGGTCGACGAGGTGGGCGCCGAGGTCGAAGAGTGCGCCGCCGGCTTCCTCCGGACCGGCAAGCTCCCGCCAGCCCGGCTTGATCGTCGGACGGAACCGCTCGAACCGGGACTCGAAGCGCAGCACCTGCCCCAACTCGCCCTGCTCGACCAGGCGGCGGACGGTCAGGAAGTCGCCGTCCCAGCGCCGGTTCTGGAAGACCGTCAGCGGCACCCCACGCTCGGTCGCCTCGTCGATCAGCGCGCGGCCCTCCGCGGCGGTCGGGGAGAGGGGCTTGTCGACGACGACCGGCAGGCCGGCGGCGAGCGCCGCGCGCGCCATCGGCACGTGCTGCCGGTTCGGCGTCGCCACCACGACCAGGTCCAGGGCGTCCGGGGTACGCCACACCTCGTCGGCGTCGTCGACCAGGCGGGCGTCCGGGAAGTGCTGCCGCGCCTGTTCGCGTCGCTGCGGATCACGGGTCACGATGGCGTCGAGCCGCAGCCCGGGGGTCGCGGCGATCAGCGGCGCGTGGAACACCCGGCCCGCCAGCCCGTACCCCAGCAGACCAACCCGCAGCGCCTTCGCCATGCCGTGCCCCCGTCTCCCTGGTCCGCGCCCTGACCTGGCGCCGGTACCGCTGAGAAGAATCTACGCCGGGCCCGATCTCGGCCCGGTGCCGGTCAGGTAACCGGGTCGGCGCGCAGGTAGGTGAGGACCGCGAGCACCCGCCGGTTGGTGTCGTCGCTGGGGGGCAGGTCGAGCTTCAGCAGGATGTTGCCGACGTGCTTGCCGACCGCCGCCTCGCTGACGTGCAACCGGCCGGCGATCGAGGCGTTGGACCGCCCTTCGGCGAGCAGCGCCAACACCTCGCGTTCCCGGGCGGACAGCGCGGCGAGCGGGTCGCGGGGGCGGTGCAGCAGTTGCCGGACCACGTCCGGGTCGATGGCGGTGCCGCCGTCGGCGACCCGGCGCAGCGTGTCGACGAACTCGGTGACCTCGGCGACCCGGTCCTTGAGCAGGTAGCCGACGCGTTGGCCGTCGCCGCTGTCCAGCAGCGCCGCCGCGTACCCGGTCTGCACGTACTGGCTGAGCACCACGACCGGGAGGTCAGGTCGCTCGGTGCGCAGCGTGACGGCCGCGCGCAGCCCGTCGTCGCGGCGGCCCGGCGGCATCCGGATATCGGTCAGCACCAGGTCCGGTTGGTGGTCGCGGGCCGCCGCCAGCAGGTCCGGTGCGGAGCCGACGGCCGCGCACACGGTGAAGTCGAAGCGGGTCAGCAGCGCGACCAGACCCTCCCGCAGCAGCACCTCGTCCTCGGCGAGCACCACCCGGGTCACCGACGACATGGCAGCTCCACCCGGACCACTGTAGGGCCGCCGGGCGGGCTGGACAGGAGCAGCCGGCCGTCCACCGCGGCGACCCGGTCGGCGAGCCCGGTCAGGCCGGTGCCCTGGGCCGGGTCGGCGCCGCCGTGGCCGTCGTCGGTCACCTCGACGACGAGGTCACCGCCGATCCGGGTGAGGCGTACGTCGGCGCGGGTCGCCTGCGCGTGCCGGGCCACGTTGCCCAGCGCCTCGGAGACCACGAAGTAGGCGGTGGTGTCCACGATCTCCGGCAGTTCGTCGTGCAGGTCGGCGTGCACGGCGACCGGGATGGTGGCGGCGTCGGCCAGCTCGCGCACGGCGCCGGCCAGGCCGAGGTCGGTGAGGCTCTGCGGGCGGATGCCGTGCACCAACTGCCGCAGCATCACCATCAGTCCCCGGGCCTGGTCGTGCGCCACGGCGAGGGGGCGGGACGCGGGGGAGTCCTCGGGTACGTCCAGCCGGGCCAGCCCGAGCTGAAGGGTGAGGCTGGTCAGCCGGGGCTGGGCGCCGTCGTGCAGGTCGCGCTCGATCCGACGGCGTTCGGCCTCGTACGCGCCGACCAGTCGGGTGCGGGAGCGGGTGACCTCGCGCAACGCCGCCGCGTCCACCGGGTGGGCCAGTAACCACCGGGCCACGGCTGCCTGGGCGGAGGCGAGCAGACCGACGGCGTACCAGAGAAGTGGGACCAGCAGCACCCCCACGATGGCGTACGGAATGGCTTCGCCGGTGCTGTCGATCGGCTGCCAGATCACCACCGGCTGGTTGGCGTCTCCGGCCAGCCAGGGGCTGGAGATCATTCCGAGGTCGAGCAGCACCAGCACCAGGAACACCCAGTAGGCGACCGGAGTGAACCCGCCCAGCCAGAACAGGTAGGCCACCTCCCGCCAGGTCGCGGCGTTGCGGTAGCGGGCGACCAGGCCCGGCCACGGCGACGAGGGCAGCGGGCGACCGTCGACGAGCCCGACCCGCCACCGCTCGACGACGGCCACCGGGAAGCTCACGAGCGGGGCCAACGCCAACAGGGTGAGGCTGCCGGTCGCCAGGAACAGCATCAGCGCGATGCTCGGTGGTCGGCCGTGCAGGCGGAGCCCGTTGGCGGCGGCCAGCAGGGGCGCGCCGATGACGAGCAGCCCGACGCCGAGCACGCCGGCGATCGGCACCGTGGTCACCAGGTAGGCCAGCGCGCGCCAAGGCCACGCGGAGATCAGCCAGCGGCGGCGGCGCAGCGCCTCGGCCAGGTGCGAAGGGTGTTCCGTGGTCATGCAGCAGACGCTAATCGGGGGCGACCGGGTGCCCCAGCCGTCCAGATCCCCTCTTCGGGGTATGCCCAGCACTACCAGCGAACGGGTGTGCGGAGCCCGGAAACGGGAAGAACGCGAGGTCACGCGACCCGCGTGACCTTTGCTGGCGGCGGCTGGAGAGACATGGGTGCCAGAACCTTCGTGGTGGTCGGCGGGACCAGCGGTCTCGGCCTCGCGGTGGCCCGACTGCTCGTCGACGAGCATCAGGTGGTGGTGTTCGGCAACGTGCCGGCCGAGGTCGCCGCCGCTACCGACGAGCTGGGTTGCGACGGCGCCGTCTGCGACATCTCCTCCTACGAGCAGGTCCGTGACGGGTTCGCCGAGGTGGTCGAGCGCTACGGCACGATCGACGGGGTGGCGGCCTGCGCCTCCATGTGGGCCGGCGGCGACCTGGGGGACCTGTCGGTGGAACACATCCGCCGGGCCGTGGAGATCAACGTTCTGGGCATCACGTACCTGCTGCGGGAGGCGGTGCAGCACCTGCACCGGCAGGGCCACGGCAACGTCGTCTACATCGGCGCGCTGGCGCTGTCGGCCCCCCGGCCCGGCATCCCCGTCTACAGGGCCACCAAGAGCTACGGCAACAGCCTTGTCGATTCGCTGGCCGAGGCCCAGCACAGCAACCGGGTCAAGGTGATGCAGCTGCACCCCGGGCCGATGCCGACCCGGCTACAGGAACGGGTGGGTGCCGAGTTCCTGGACGAGGTGTACGCCATGCCCGAACAGGTCGCCACCGAGGTCGTCCGGTTGCTGTTGCTCGAACCCGACGACCTCTACGTCTCCGGTGAGCGCGTGCTGCGCGCGGACGGGCGGTGGTGACGGCAGCAGCCGGACCCGCCGACCGTCCGGTCTCGGCCTGGGCGCCGCTGCGGACGGCGGTCTATCGCAACCTGTGGCTGGCCCTGCTCGCCGCCAACATCGGTACCTGGATGCAGACCGTCGGCGCGCAGTGGCTGCTGATCAACCACTCCAACGCCTCCACCCTCGTCGCGTTGGTGCAGACCGCCAGCCTGCTGCCGGTGCTGCTGCTGGCGTTGCCCGCCGGGGTGCTGGCCGACAGCTTCGACCGCCGGCACCTGCTGATCGCCGTGCAGCTGTTCCTGGTGGCGGTGGCGGTCGTGTTGACGCTGCTCACCCTGACCGACCGGATGCCGCCCGCGCTGCTGCTCACCCTCACCTTCGCGTTCGGTGTCGGGCAGGCGCTGACCCTGCCGGCCTGGGCGGCGGTGATCCCGGAGCTGGTGCCGCAGGAACAACTCCGGTCGGCGTCCGCGCTCGGGTCGATAAGCGTGAACGTGGCGAGGGCGGTCGGACCCGCCGTGGCCGGCGTGCTGATCGCCCGTACCGGCGTCGCCCCGGTCTTCGGCATCAACGCGGTCGCCTTCGCGATCTTCGCGTACGCGCTGTGGCGCTGGCGGCCCGGCAACGCCCGCGCGGTCGAGGTGCCGGAGCGGTTCACCGCCGCGTTGCGCGCCGGCAGCCGCTACGTACGCCACTCGCCGATCGTCCGCCGGCTGTTGCGCCGTGCGTTGGTCTTCGTGGTCCCGGCCAGCGCGCTGTGGGCGTTGCTGCCGTTGGTGGCGAGTCGGCGGCTGGGGCTGGGCTCCGGCGGGTACGGGGTGCTGTTGGCGGCCCTCGGCGTGGGCGCCATCGCGGGTGGCGTGCTGCTGGCCGTGATCCGCACCCGGCTGACGGCCAACCAGCTCCTGCTGATCGCCGGGGCGCTGTTCACAGTGGCGCTGACCGTCGTCGGCACCGTCCGGGCGGTGCCGCTGGTGCTGCTCGCCCTGCTGCCCGCCGGGATGGCCTGGGTGACGGTGCTGGCCAACGTCAACGCGGAGATGCAGCTCTTCCTGCCCAGTTGGGTACGGGCCCGGGGCCTGGCCGTCTACCAGGTGTGCTTCGCCGGTGGGCAGGCCGCCGGCGCGCTGCTGTGGGGTCTGGTGGCCGAGATGGCCGGGCTGCTCCCCGCGTACCTGGCGGCGGCGTCCCTGATGCTTCTCGGCACCCTGACGAGTCGGATCTGGCCGTTGCCGGACCTGCGCTCGGTCAACCGGGAACCGGCTGCCTACTGGCCGCAACTGCACCTGGCGCGGGAGCCGGACCCGGGGGTGGGGCCGGTGCTGGTGACGGTGCAGTACACGGTCCGGCCGGAGCGGACCCAACAATTCCTGGCGGCGATGGACCTGGTGCGTGGCGCGCGGCAGCGGACCGGCGCGATGCGGTGGGGGCTGTTCCGCCCGGCCGAGACGGTGGACCGGTTCGTCGAGGTGTACCTGGTGCCGTCCTGGGACGAGCACCTGCGCCAGCACGGCGGCCGGTTGACAGGTGAGGACCGCGCGGCCGAGCAGCGGGCCCGGGAGTTGACCGACGGCGAACCGGAGGTCCGACACCTGGTGCCCGCCGCGGCCGGCCCGACGCTCTCCGACGACCGCGAGGCGCTCTGACACCGCGCGGCACCCCTGAGCAGGGGCCGGCGCGGCCGCGTACGACGTACGGTCTCGTTGTTAGGATGGCCGCACCATGGCGAGTGAGCGCAAGGCGACCGCGGACCCGGCCCGCAGCCTGGCCCTTCTCTGGCGCACCCGGGAGCCGACCAGCCGCAGCGCCGGTCCGGCGCTCAGCGTCGATCGGATCGTCCGGGTCGCGATCGACATCGCCGACGCCGAGGGTCTCGACGCGCTGACCATGCGCCGGGTCGGTGAGGCGCTGGGGGTCGGCACAATGTCGGTCTACACCTACGTGCCGGGCAAGGCCGAACTCGTCGCCGTCATGATCGACACCGCGTACGGCGAGATGCCACGCCCCGCCGTCGAGGGCGACTGGCGTACGCGGTTGGAGCGGATCGCCCGTGACAATCTTGCGCTCTACCAGCGGCATCCCTGGATGCTGCGGGCCGAGACGACCCGACCGGTGCTCGGTCCGCACCTGATGGCCAAGTACGACTACGAGCTGAGCGCCATCGTCGACATCGGGCTCACCGACGTCGAGGTCGACGCCGTGCTCACCCTCGTGCTGGGCCACGTGAAGAGCGCCGCCCGGGCCGCCTCCGAAGTGGTCGACCTGGAGCGCGAGACCGGCATGACCGATGGCCAATGGTGGCAGTCGCACGCGCCCTGGCTGGAGACATTCCTGAAGCCCGACGCCTACCCGACCGCGTCCCGGGTCGGCACCGCGGCCGGCCAGCAGCACGGTGCCGCGTACGGCCCGGAGTACGCGTTCGAGTTCGGTCTGCAACGCGTCCTCGACGGGATCTCGGTGGTGGTCACCGAGCGGGCGGCCAACCGGTAGCCGCTAGCGCGGTGTTGCCCGTCGAGCCAGCCGGGCCAGCGAGCGCGCCGACGGGCTGCCTGGCTCGGCGTGATAGATCACCAGCGACTGGGTGGTGCCGCTGATCGTCAGCTTCTCGTAGCGCAGCGCCAACTCGCCCACCTCCGGGTGCTGGAACACCCGCACCCCACCGCCGGCGCGGGCCGTGACGTCGTGCCGGGCCCACAACCGCCGAAACCGCTCGCTGCCGGCCGTCAGCTCCCGCACCAGCTCGACGAGGTGGGGGTCGTCCACCTCGGGGCCGACCTGTGCGCGCAGGCCGGCCACCGCGTTGGCCGCGACAGCCGTCAGACCCGGGTAGAGCGCCGGCACGCTCGGGTCCAGGAAGACCGCGCGCAGGAGATTCACCCCGGCGGTGAAGATCGGCGCCAGCGCGGTCGCGGCGGGGTTGGCGAAGAGCACGTCCAGGTGTCGACCGTGCACGAAGGCCGGCGTCTCGGCCCACGAACCGACCAACTGCCGGATGCCCACCGGCACCCGCTCCGAGGGTCGCGCCGCCCGGCGGGCCGGCACCGGCCGGGCCAGGGCGTGCAGGTGTGCCGCCGCGTCCGCGTCCAGCCTCAACGCGCGGGCCAGCGCCTCGACCACCTGCGTCGACGGGTGCCTGTCACGCCCCTGCTCCAACCGCAGGTAGTAGTCGGCGCTGATGCCGGCGAGCAGGGCGGCCTCCTCGCGCCGCAGGCCGGGGACCCGCCGACGGCCGTGCGCGGGCAAGCCGACGTCACCCGGCCCGATCAGCTCACGCCGGGCACGCAGGTATTCGCCCAGCGGGCCGGCCACGCTCACCCGCCCATCGTAGGAGCCGCCACCGACCGCCCATCCTGGTCCTGCCACTACCAGGAAAAACAGGGAACCGGCTAACGCCTGCCGCCCGGGTGACAGTGTCGGAGTAAGCGTGATCGAGAGACGGGACAGCAATGACAGAGCGCCTCACGACCCCCTTCGGTTTCGCCTCCACCGCCGACGAGGTCATCGCCGGGGTGGACCTCAGCGGCAAGCGGGCCATCGTCACCGGCGGTGCCGCCGGCATCGGCATCGAGACGGCCCGTTCGCTCGCCGCTGCCGGCGCCGAGGTCGTGCTCGGGGTCCGCCGGGTCGCGGCGGGTGAGCAGGCCGCCGCGGACATCGCGGCCAGCATCGGCGCGGAGCGGGTCACCGTCCGCGCGCTGGACCTGGCCGACCAGGATTCGGTACGCCAGTTCGTCGCCGGCTGGGACCAGCCGCTGCACATCCTGGTCAACAACGCCGGGATCATGGCGCTGCCCGAGTTGGAGCGCACCGCCGAGGGCTGGGAGATGCAGTTCGCCACCAACTTCATGGGGCACTTCGCGTTGACCGTCGGCCTGCACGACGCCCTCGCCGCGGCCGGCGGCGCCCGAGTCGTGTCGGTCAGCTCCAGCGGCAACCTCTTCTCCCCGGTGATCTTCGACGACCTGCACTTCGCGTTCCGGCCGTACGACCCGCTGCTGGCCTACGGGCAGTCCAAGAGCGCCGAGGCCCTGCTCGCCGTGGAAGCCACCCGCCGCTGGTCCGGCGAGGGCATTTACGCCAACGCGCTGAACCCGGGCGCCATCGCCACCGGGTTGCAGAAGCACACCGGTGGGCTGAAGTCGCCCAGGGAGATGCACAAGACCCCGCAGCAGGGCGCGGCGACCTCCGTGCTGCTCGCGGCGTCCCCCCTGCTGGACGGTGTCGGCGGTCGCTACTTCGAGGACTGCGCAGAGGCCCCGGTCGTCACCGAGCGGCCCGCCGACTACAGCGGCGTGGCCGCGTACGCGGTCGACCCGGGCAACGCCGCTCGGCTCTGGGACGTGGCGTCGGACCTGATGTCGTAGCGCGGCGTCGCCGCTGGCCGGCCCGGCTCGGCGGAACCACGCCGGGCCTGGCAGTCCGGGTGGTACGACTGGGGCGGCGGTGGCAGCTGCGGGCCGGGGAAGGATGGCGATGGCGGGCGGGCTTCCGGGACGGCTGCTGCTCCGGCGGGAGAACCCGGGCAGGGCGTCGTTCCTGGCCCTGGGCGTCATCGGCCCCGCGCTGTTCCTGACCGCCCAGCTGCTGCTCATCGTCCTGGTCGACGGGATGCCCGGCCTGCGGGGATACGCGCGACAGATCAGCGGACGGGACGGGTCCGACCAGCGGCGGCACGGGGAGCGGCCCGATGCCTGAGAGAGAGCCGGACCACGGCGACCAACCGCGCAGACCCGACGTGGTGGAGTTGCGGGTGCACGGCGTGTCCGGGGGCGACCCCACAGTCATCCTCGACCGCCCGGGAGTCCGGCAGGTCGCCGGCGACGACCGCGGCGGCTTCCACCGCCCCGACCGGTCGGAGGGCACCGACCCGGGCGGGGTGACGCTGGAGGCGTACCGCTGGGGGGACCTGCCCGCGGGCACCGTGGCCCGGACCCTCTCCATGGTCTTCCTGCTGCCGTTCATGTTCAGCAACGTGGCCGTGTGGATGCGACCCACCGGCCGCCGCCGTGCCGTCGGGGTCACCATGCTGTGCCGGCTCCTCGCGCTCAACCTCACGGTGCTGTACGTGGTGTCCATCGCCGGGGTCGCGCTCGACCTGTTCGCCTGGCGGTGTCTCGGTGCGGTCCGCTGCCGTGGGCCCTTCGACACGATGGCCGGGCTCGACGGCCGGCACGTCGGGCAGCGGTTGGCCGTGCTGGCGCTCCTGCCGATCGCCGCCATCGCGTTCCTCATGCTCATCGGCACACGTCGGTCCCCTCCGGTCGGCAACGGGGTGTGGGCCGTGGAACCGCTGGTGCAGCGGCTGCGAGCGATCCACGTCGCCGCCGCGCTCGCCGTACTCGATCTCATGTTGCTGGTGGCCCGTCACACCGGTGGCGCGACGCTCGGGACGACGTTGCTGCTGACGCTCAGCGTGGTGGTGCTGCTGGTCTGCGTCGGTCTGCTCGCCGCCCCCGGGCTGGCCGACCGGGCCGCGATGGCGCGAACCGCGGAATGGACCGCCCGCACCACAGGCGTCCTGGCCGTCGGTCTGAGCGTGGCGACCCTCGTCCTCGTCGTGCGCGACGACCATGGCTGGCCGTCGTCGACCGGGATGCCCGGCTACGGCGGGATCGCGGCCGGGGCCCTGTTCGGTCAGATGACCCTGCTGGTGGTGCTCAGCGGGCTGGTGCTGTGGCACCGTGGCCGTGCGGGCGGACGGTCCACGCTGCGGCGTGGCCTGGGCGCGGCGGTCGTCGCCGCCTTCGCGGTCGGCCTGGCCGGCGGGCTCTCCGCCGGCCTCGTCTACCAGATCGGGCAGTTGCTCGGCGGTTACTCCGGCGACGGCGGGCCGCCGTTGCCGTACCGCTGGACGCTCCTGGCCTTCTTCCTGCACGTGGTCGCGGCGGTGCTGGTGTGCGGCGCCCTGACCGTCCTGTCGCGGCGACGACGACGCGTTGCGGCAACGGCGATCACCCGTCTCGACTTCCCGGTGGTTCCGCCGGAGGCGGCGGGGCGGCTGCGGCTGACGATGACGACCATCGCCCGGGCGAGGTTCACCGAGTGGCTGGGTCTGATCGCGACCACGTACGCGGTGCTCGCGCTGATCGGACTGATCACGAGCCTGCTGGGGCGTACCGGGCGTGAGCCGGAGGAGTTGGCGCGACAGGCGTTCGGGCTGCCGCCACGAGTCGTCGAGATGGGGCTCACCGGAAGCACCTACCTCCTCGCGGGACTGCTCCTCACACTGTTGGCCGGGGGTGTGTTCGCCTATCGGACCGCGTGGTTCCGCCGGCACGTCGGCATTCTGTGGGACCTGGGCACCTTCTGGCCCCGGGCCGCGCACCCGTTCGCCCCGCCGAGCTACGCCGACCGGGCCGTGCCGGAGCTGGCCGACCGGATCAGCCAACTGGCCGAGCGGCACGCCGGGGTGTTGCTCTGCGGGCACAGCCACGGGTCCGCGCTGCTGGCGCTGGCGGTGCTGCGGCTGCCTCCGCGCGTACGCCGACGGGTCGCGCTGCTCACCTACGGTTCACCGCTGGACCGCCTGTACGCCCGGCTCTTTCCGGCCTACCTCAACGAGCAGGTGCTGCGGGAGGTGGGGGAGCGGGTCGAGTGGCGGTGGCTCAACCTCTGGCGGGAGACCGACCCGGTCGGCGGCTGGGTGTTCGCCGCACACCGACCCGGTGATCCAGCTCCGGACCCGGCCGATCCGGCGGGCCAGGTCGACAGGCGGTTGCGGGACCCTGCACACCTGCTGCCGGCACCGGGAGAGCGGTCCGCGCCGCCGCTGCGGGGGCATCATCCGGGCGAGACCGACCCCGAGTTCCGGGCTGCGGTGCGCGAACTCACCGAGCGCCTTCGCGACGCCAATTGAGGGTTACCGGCCACAGGGGGCAGCGACGCCGGTCAACGATCCATCTCAGGAATCCGGTCGGACTCCGCCACCGTCGCGCGGACCTTGCGCAGGGTGGCGTCGGGGGCCCGGATCGCGGCCCGCCAACGGTCCAACGTCCGGGTGAGCACCCGGACGACGAACTGCAACTGGTTGACCTGCTCGCGGAGCGTGCCCAGCTCGGACCGGGCGCTGAACGCCTCGACCTCCAACTGGGTGATCCGTGTCTGCAACGGCTGAACCAGCGTGAGGGCGGCCTCGGTGAGCGTGTCGGCGGCATCGGCCTTGAACTTGCCCCGCTGCACCACGACTGTGGCGATCGCGGCAAGGCCGGTGCCCCCGCCGAGGATGCCGAGCACGCTGAGCGCCACCTGCACCCAGTGCGGTGCAGCTGGCGCGGGTGCGGTAATCACGTGACACCTGCCTGCAACTGTTCGTAGGTCACAAATTCGCATGCTCGCGCCAGGCGACGTAGGTCGATCGCTATCTGCGCGGCCCGCCAGAGCGACCCCACCGTCACCGCCATCACGAACGACGTCGCGACGATGGAGTTTCGGCCCGACATGACCAACAGGGCCACCGCGTACATGCCGGTGATCGTGCCGAGTACCAGCACCGAGGCGAGTTCGAGACCGAGCCCGGTGGAGAGTCGGCCGGGCCACAGGATGCCCAGTAGTCCGCCCACGCCCACCGCGACCAGACCCAGCTCCCAGGCGACCTGGATGGGCTCCGGCATCGACGTCTGAACGGACGTCGGCCGGACGTTGAGGGTCATCATCAGAACGCCGCAGAGAGGTGCTGCGGCCAGGACAGCGATCTCGTACGGCTGGTGGCGGGATCGGATACGAAGGTTTCCCACGGCAACTCCTTGGTCGAGGACCGGCGTCCGGCAGCGCCCGGCGGGTCGGTGCCGTTCGGTGGGTCGCGGCCGTGGAGCCGCGAACCGTGCGGCGGAGCCCGGTGGTGCGTTGCCTGTGGACGGTCGGTGAGCGAGAAGATGGAGCGACTCGACGTCGTTGGCTGCCGGTATCTGCCTGTGTATCACCGATGACCGGTTGGCGTCCACCTGCGTAACGTCGCGTTCCCGCAGGTCAAGGGGCATTGCATGATGGTTTTTGGGCGGTGGGAAGGGTGAAGCGTGGCGACCCGGCCGCACTGTCGCCCGGTGACAGGGAGTGTCAGATATCTTCCCCAGGGTGACGATCGTGGGCCGGGTCGCCTGTCGATCAGCGAGCGAGCAGGGCGCGCAGCGCCCGGAGCACCTCGGCCGGGGCCTCCTCCGCCATGAAGTGCCCGCAGCTGACCGTCTGGTGGTCCAGATCCGGCGCCCAGGCCCGCCACACCGCCGCCGCGTCGTAGCCCAGTGCCGCACCCCAGTCCTGCTGGAGCACCGCCACCGGCATCCGCAACTGGTTGCCGGCCGTCCGGTCGACGGCGTCGTGGGCCACGTCGATCCCGGCCGACGCCCGGTAGTCGGCGACGATCGAGGGGACGGCGTCGCGGGACGCGCGCAGGTACGCGGCACGCACCTCAGTCGGCAGAGCCTCCGGATCACGGGTCCAGACGTCCAGGAAGTGACCGAAGAAGGCGTCCGGGCTGCCGGCGATCAGCTCTTCGGGCAGGCCGGGCGGCTGCGCCATCAGATAGAGGTGAAACGCCACAGCGGCGCTGGCGCCGTGCAACACGTCCCACATGTCCAGCGTGGGTAGCACGTCGAGCAGGGCCAGGTGACTGATCGCCGCCGGATGGTCGAGGCCGGCCCGGAACGCGACCAGGGCGCCCCGGTCGTGCCCGGCCAAGGCGAACCGCTCGTGACCGAGCGCGCCGGCCAGCGCCACGATGTCGGCGGCCATGGTGCGCTTGGCGTACCTGGTGCCATCGGTGTCGAGGGGCTTGTCGCTGTCGCCGTAGCCGCGCAGGTCCGGACAGATGACCGTGTGGTCGGCGGCCAGGTCGGCGGCGACGTGCCGCCACATGAGGTGAGTCTGCGGAAAGCCGTGCAGCAGCACGATCGCCGGCCCGGAACCGCCCACGGCGGCGTTGAGCGTCACACCGTCGGCGACGGTGACGCGTCGGTAGTCGAATCCGTTGATCTTCGGGTCCACGGGGAACCTTCCTGGTGAGCAGTCCCGGCGGGGGCGGTGGCCCGTCGCCGTCGTACCTCACCGAGCCTGCCCGGCGGTGATCAGCAGCCGGTCAGCGTCGGATCAGTGCCGGCCGGGCCACGGGCCTAGATTGGTGCCATGACCAGGCAGCTGACGGCGCCCGTCGCGGTGACCTTCGGTGTACTCGGGCCGGTGATCGCCGCGACCGAGCGCGGCCCGGTCGCCCTGCGGGGACACCGGCAGCGCCTGGTGCTGGGCCGGCTGTTGATCGCCCACGGTCGGGTGGTGCCGGTGGATCGTCTCGTCGACGACCTGTGGGAGGTCGCACCGGACGGCGCTGTGGGCGCGATCCGGACCTTCGTCGCCGACCTGCGCCGGGCCCTGGAGCCCGATCGGCCACCCCGGCAGCCGCCCCGGATCCTGGTCACCGAGCCACCCGGGTACGCGCTGAAGGCCGCCCCGGACGCGGTGGACGCCGGACAGTTCGAGGCGGCCGTGGGTGAGGCGGCCCGGCTGCTGGCGGCCGGGCGTCCCGCGCCGGCCCTGGCCGCGCTGGAGTCGGCGCTCGGGCTCTGGCGCGGGCCCGCGTACGCCGACTGCGCCAACGAGTCCTGGGCGGTCGCGGAGATCAACCGGCTGGACGAGCTGCGGATGCTCGCCGTCGAGCGGCGGGCTGAGGCGCTCCTGGCGCTGGGCCGACCGGACGAGGCCGCCGCTGACCTGCCGGCACACCTGGCCAGCCATCCGCTGCGCGAGGACGCGTGGCGGCTGCTCGCGACGGCCCGGTACCGCGCCGGCCGGCAGGGCGACGCGCTGGCCGCACTGCGGGAGGCCCGCCACGTCCTGGTGACCGAGCTGGGGGTGGACCCGGGGCCCGAGCTGCGACGGCTGGAAACCGACATCCTCGCCCAGGCGCCGCACCTCGCCCCGCCCCTCGACCGGGCCGCCACCCCCGGCCCCGGGGAACCCGCGCGACCCGTCGAGACGGAGCAGCGCCCGTTCGTCGGCCGCGACGCGGAGCTGGAGCGGCTGCGGCACGCCGCCGAGGCCGCGTCCCGCCGCCGCCAGCCCACGCTCGCCCTGCTCAGCGGCGACCCGGGTGCCGGCAAGACAGCGCTCGCCGAGGCCCTGACCCGGCAACTCGCCGCCGAGGGCTGGACCACGGCGTGGGGACGCAGCCCGGAGTACGAGGGTGCCCCACCGGCGTGGCCGTGGACCCAGATCACCGACACGCTCGCCGGGACCGCCACCGGGCCGGCCGCCGTCGCTGCCGACCCGGAAGGTGGCTCGGCTGACGGTTCGGCCGACCCCGCCACCGTGCGGTTCCGTCGACACCGCGCGGTGGCCTCGTTGATCGCGGCGGCCGCCGACCGGGAGCCGGTCCTGCTGGTCCTCGACGACCTGCACCGCGCCGACGGCGACACCCTGGACCTGCTGACCGCACTGCTCACCGGCCCGCAGCCGGCCAGCGGGCCGGTGCTGATCCTCGGCACCTACCGGGCCACCGAGATCAGCACGGCGCTGACCGCCACGCTGGCCCGCGCCGCGGGGCTGGAGCCGGTCCGGGAGTACCTTGCCGGCCTGCCCGCGTCGGCGACCGGCGAGCTGGCCGGCGCCATCGTCGGGACGGAACTGGACCAGGCCACCGCCCGGTCGATCCACCGGCGCAGTGGCGGTAACCCGTTCTTCGTCCGCGAGCTGGCCCAGCTGTACGCGAGCACGGGGCAGGCGGGGCTGGCAGCCGTGCCGCCCGGGGTACGTGACGTGATCCGGCACCGGTTGGCGCAGCTACCCGCCTCGACCCGTACCGTGCTGCGGCAGGCGGCCGTGCTCGGTCGGGACCTCGACCCGGACGTGCTGGGCGCGTTGGCCGGTGACCCCACGGCAGCGCTGGACGCCGTGGACCGCGCCCTGGCGGCCGGGTTCCTCAGCGAGCGGGAGTCCGACGGGCGGCTGCGCTTCACCCACATCCTGGTCCGCGACACGCTCTACGCCGACCTGTCAGCGCCGCGCCGCGCCGCCTGGCACGCGGCCGTCGCCGAGGTGCTGCGACAGCGGGAACCCGTCGAGCCGGCGGCCCTCGCATACCACCTGCTGCGCGCCGGCGGGCCGGTCCACGCCGCCGAGGCGTCGACGTACGCCCAGGTGGCGGCCGAGCGGGCCGAGCGGGGCGGCAACCCGCACGAGGCGGCCCGCCTGTGGGGCCAGGCGATCGACGCGTACGACAGTGCCGGCGGGGCCGAGCCGCGTGGGCGGGTGACCGCGCTGCTCGGCCTGGGGCGGGCGCTGGCCGTGACGGGCCGGCTGGCCGAGGCGCGGCTACGGCGTGCCGAGGCGATCACCGTCGCCGAGTCCACCGGCGACCCCCTGCTGATCCAGGAGGCGCTGGCGGGCTTCGACGTGCCCGCCAGTTGGACGCGCAACGACGACGACCTGCTCTCCGGGCACATCGTCCGGGCAGCCGAACACGCCCTGACCGCGCTCGGCCCGATCGGCTCGGCGCAGCGCAGCCGGCTGCTGAGCACCCTCGCGCTGGAGCTGCGCGGCACCACCACCGATCGTGGCCGCCGCGCCGCCGCCGAGGCCGAGACGATCGCCCGCGACATCGGCGATCCCGCTCTGGTGGCGTTCGCGCTCAACGCCCGCTTCATGCACGCCTTCCACAGCGTTGGCCTGGCTGACGCACGGGCGCGGATCGGCGTGGAACTGGTCGAGCTGGCCGCCCGGCACCATCTGGTGACCTTCGAGGTGCTCGGCCACCTCGTCCTGGTCCAGGCCAACTGCGCGCTGGCCGACCGGCCCGCCGCCGACGCGCACGCCCGCGCCGCCGACCGCCTCGCCGAGGCGTACGAGCTGCCGTTGGTCGGTGTCTTCACCCGCTGGTACGCCGCGCTGCGGCTGGCGTTGGGCGGCGATCGGGACGCCGCGGCAACCGCGTACCGTGCTGCCGCCGAACAGCTGCCCGCCGACGGTATGCCGGGCCTGGCCCAGGGGTTGCTGCCGCTCGCCCTGCTCGGCCTGCGTCTGGCCGACGCCGTCAGCGACGCCCCGCCGGCAGGTGACCCTCGGCTGGCCGCTGTACTGCGGCCGATTCCCGGGCCGGACGACGAGGACTGGGAGCGGCTGGACTGGGGCCCGCATGAGCAGTGGGTGCGTCCCCTGCTGCTCGCCGCCGCCGACGACCCCGGTGCTGCCACAGCGGCGTTGCGGGCCCTGCCGGACGGGCCGCACGACCTGCTTCGGGAGGTGCGGCTGTGCCTCACCGCGCGGGCGGCGCTGGCCGTCGGCGATCGTCCCACGATGGAACGCGTCGCCCGCGCGCTCCGCCCGGCCGCCACCGAACTGGCTGCCGGCAGCGGGGTGGTCACCGTCGGCCCGGTGGCCGCGCACCTCGCCGATCTGGCCGCTGCGCTGGGCCGCGACGAGGAAGCCGCCGAGCATCGCCGTACCGCCCGGGTGCTCCTGGCGCGCGTCCGCGCCGACGACCCATCCTGAGCGCCGAGGCGGGTGTGCCTGGCCAACGCGTTCTGGCTCCCCGGTGACTTGCCGGTTTCGGCCGGAACCAGCCGTGGGGTGCGGTCAGATGGAACCACCGGCGCGTCCACCGTCGGCCATGATCGGAGGGGGTACGCGTGGAGGCGCTCATCCTGATCGTGGCACTCGGCGCCACCGTCCTCGTCGGCACCACCCTCGGTGGCCGGTACCGGGTCGCCCCGCCGGTCCTGCTCATCGCGTTGGGTGTGCTGCTCGGGCTCACGCCGCCGCTGTCCGAGGTCACCCTGGAACCCGACCTGGTCCTGCTGATCTTCCTGCCGGCGATCCTGTACCGGGAGAGCCTCACCATCAGCCTTCGGGAGATCCGGGCCAACCTGCCGGTGATCGGGCTGCTCGCCGTGGTGCTGGTGGTGCTCACCATGGTCACCGTGTCGTTCGCCGCGCAGGCGTTCGGGGTGAACCCCGCAGCCGCCTGGGTGCTCGGCGCGGTCCTCGCGCCGACCGACGCGGCTGCGGTCACCGGCCTGGCCAAGCGGCTGCCCCGGAAGCTGCTCACCACACTGCACGCGGAGAGCCTGATCAACGACGGCACGGCGCTGGTGATCTTCGCTGTGGCCGTGGGGCTGCTCAGCCACAGCGCCGAACCCGGTGTGCTGGGCATAGGCGAGGAGTTCGTCGGCGCCAGCGTCGGCGGTGTGGTCGCCGGCCTGCTGGTGGGGGCCGCAGTGGTGCTGATCCGCAAACGGCTCGACGATCCGTTGCGGGAGGGCGCGCTCAGCGTGCTGACCCCGTTCGGTGCCTTCCTGCTCGCCGACTCGGTGCACGCCAGCGGTGTGCTGGCGGTGGTGGTCGCCGGCCTGGTGCTTGCCTACGCCGGCCCACGGGTGATCCGCGCCCGGTCCCGGGTCCTGGCGTACGCGTTCTGGGACCTGTCCACCTTCCTGATCAACGGCGGGTTGTTCGTCCTGCTCGGCACGCAGATTCCCCGCGCGGTCCGGGGGATCACCAGCACCTCGCCCCAACGGGCTCTGGTGATCGTGCTGGTGGTCACCCTGGTCGTGATCGGCACCCGGCTGCTCTTCGTCTACCTCACCGCACAGATCGCGAGGCTGCGGCGTCGCCGCATCATGGACCCGAGCCAGGGGCCGTCGAGCTGGCGGGTCGGAACCGTCGCGGGCTGGTCCGGCTTCCGGGGCGCGGTGTCGCTCGCCGCAGCCCTGGCCGTCCCGACGGTGATGGTCGACGGTCGGCCGGTGGTCGAACGCGACCTGATCATCTTCGTCACCGCGCTGGTGATCGTGCTGATCATGCTGCTTCAGGGCACCACCCTGCCGTTGGTGGTGCGCTGGGCCGGGCTCACCAGCGACCCGGAACGCGTCGACGAGGCCCGCAACGCCCGGCGGCGGGCCACCGAGGTGGGCCTGGCCGCCCTACCGCAGGTCGCCGCGGAGGTCGGTGCCCAGGACGACTCGGTGCGCCGGCTGGAGGCCGAGTACCGGCGGCATCTGAAGGACCTCAACGAGAGCGGCGGGAGCACCGCCGAGGAGCGCCGGTTGGAACACCGACTGCGCCTCGGCGTCCTCGCCCACAAGAGGCGGGAGGTCACCCGACTGCGCGACAGCCGGGAGATCGACGACCTGGTGCTCCAGGAACTCCAGTCCGCGCTGGACAACGAGGAGATCCGGCTGTTGGGCCGCGGACCCACCGAGTGACCGAGTGCTCAGAGCACCTGGTCGAGGAACCGGCGCAGCCGCGGGTGCTCGGCCCGTTCGAAGATCGCCTCGGGTGGGCCGGCCTCCAGCACCACGCCCCGGTCCATGAAGGCGACGGTGTCGGCGACCTGCCGGGCGAAGCCCATCTCGTGGGTCACGACCACCATGGTCATGCCGGCGGCGGACAGGTCGGCCATCACCCCGAGGACGCCCTTGACCAGCTCCGGGTCGAGCGCCGACGTCGCCTCGTCGAAGAGCATCACCTCGGGGCGCAGTGCCAGCGCGCGGGCGATCGCCACCCGCTGCTGTTGACCACCGGAGAGCTGCGCCGGCCGGGAATCCGCCTTGCCGGCCAGCCCCACCAGCTCCAACTGGGCCCGGGCCACGGCCTCCGCCTCGTCAGTGTCGAGCTTGCGCAGCCGGCGCAGCGCCAGCGTGACGTTGCGCAGCACGCTCATGTGCGGGAAGAGGTTGAACTGCTGGAACACCATGCCGACCCGCTGCCGCAGCGCGTCCGGGTCGTCGCCCAGCACGCTGCGCCCGTCCAGCAGCACGTCGCCCCGGTCCGGTTCGATCAGCCGGTTGATGGTGCGCAGCAGCGTGGACTTGCCCGACCCGGACGGGCCGATGACGCAGGCCGTCGCGCCCCGCGGCACCGAGAGGTCGACGCCGCGCAGCACCCGGTTCGGCCCGAAGGCGAGGTGCACGTCGCGTACGTCGAGGCTGACCGAGGTGGTCGTTTCGGTGGTGGTCATCGCCGGTCTCCCTGGGTGGCGGTGGGCAACAGGGGCTCGTCGTCCTCGTCGTCAGGTGCGGTGGCCGGCCGGCCGTTGCGCAGCCGCCGGTCGATCCAGTTGACGACGTGTGTCAGCGGGACTGTCAACGCCAGGTAGAAGAGCCCCGCCAGCAGCAGCGCCGACTCGTTGCCGGTGGTGGCCGCGTAGTCCTGCCCGATCCGGAACAGCTCCCGCTGGCTGGCCACCAGGCCGAGGAAGTAGACCAGGCTGGAGTCCTTGATCAGCGCGATGAGCTGGTTGACCCAGGCCGGCAGCACCCGCCGGATGCCCTGCGGAATGATCACCAGCCGCATCGCGTCGGCCCAGGAGAAGCCGAGCGCCCGGGCGCCCTCCAACTGGGCGGCCTCCACCGACTGGATGCCCGAGCGGAAGATCTCCCCGATGTACGCGGCGGCGATGAGCGACAGCGCCAGAATGCCCAACGGGTAGGGATCCGGCCCCCAGACCTGCATGCCCAGCGGGGCCAGCCCGACCCCGATCAGCAGGATCGTCGCCGCGGCCGGAAGCCCCCGGAACACGTCGGTGTAGACCCGCGCCGGCCAGCGCAGCCAGCGGCTGCGGGAAATCCCGGCGACGGCCAGCAACAGGCCCAGCACCGAGCCGAGCAGGGCGGCGGAGACCGCCAGGATCAGCGTGTTGGGCAACCCGACGGTCAGCATCTCGGGCAGCGCCTCGCGCATCGCGTCCCAGTCGAAGAAGGTCTCCCACAGGGTGCTCAACGGATCCATCGGTTGCTCCTCCTACCGCCCCGCTCGCTCGTCACCGGCTCAGGACGCGGCCGACGCGGACGCCGACGGCGCGACCTTGACCGCGCCGCTGCCCGGGGCGAAGTCCGCCGGGATCGGACGGCCCGGGTAGTACTGGGCCTGCAACCGGGTCCAGGTGCCGTCGGCGATGACCTCGTCGAGGGCCTTGTTCAGCGCCTCGCGCAGCTTGTCGTTCCCCTTGGCCACCGCGTACGCGGTTGGTGCCGGGCTGAGCTGCTTGGCCGCCACGGTGATCTTGCCCTTGCTGTCGGCGGCCGACTTCTCACCGATCTCCGCCGGGGCGATCCAGGCGTCGGCGGTGCCCGCCTTGAGCTGGTTGATCGCGCCGTTGTAGTCCGGCACCCGCACCGGGTTGAGCTGCTTGCCGGTGGCGTAGTCGTCCTGGACGGTGCCCTGCACCACCACGACCCGCTTGCCAGCGAGCTGGTCGAAGCTGGTGATCGGCGAGCCGGTCGGGACGTCCAGGCCGAAGTAGCCGAAGTCGTAGCCGTTGCCGAAGTCCACAGTCTTCTTGCGGGCCTCGGTGATGGTGATCGAGGAGCTGCCGACGTCGAACTTGCGGTTGTTGACCTGGCTGAGCAGCGCGGAGAAGTCGGTGCCGACGAACTCGACAGTGAGGGAGAGCTTGCCGGCCACGGCGGTCAGCAGGTCGTTGTCGAAGCCGGTGAACTTGCCGTCCTCGAGGTACACGTTCGGCGGGGCGTCGGTCAGCGTTCCGGCGCGCAGCACT
Source organism: Micromonospora sp. NPDC049089 (assembly GCF_040648775.1). NCBI lineage: Bacteria > Bacillati > Actinomycetota > Actinomycetes > Micromonosporales > Micromonosporaceae > Micromonospora > Micromonospora sp. NPDC049089. The sequence continues at coordinate 21,346 of NZ_JBEZEH010000023.1, read as the reverse complement.
CCCGACTTGGCCAGGCCGTACGGGTTGGCGTCGGCGTCGGAGGAGCTGTCGTCTCCGCAGGCGGTGAGGGCGGTGGCGGCAAGGATCGTGACAGCGCCCAGGGCGGCGGCGCGGGTCAGGGCAGGAAGGAATCGCACTGGTGTCTCCGAAGGGTGGTGTCTCGGCGCGCACGGACGTGCGCCACCGACGGCGCGCCCGATGGGCGTACCGGTGGGAAAGGAGCTCGGGAAGGGGGTGCTAGAGCGCGGTGCCGCGACGACAGGCGGCGCTGCACATTCGCATCATGTCCACGTGCCGTCGCCGGATCAGTGCGGGCGAGGGTCGACCGGTGCGGGAGTCCGCGACGTCGGTCGGTGGGGTGGTGCTGAGGATGATGCGCATGGTTCTCCCGGGTCTGTGCTGACCTGGGTGCCAGGCCACGCTTGCACCGACGTCCTGCCGGTGCCTGGTCTTCACCCGGGGCACCCCACCGCGGAGGAGGGTTGCCGGCCAGCGAGCCGGGGCTTCGCGCTGGCGCTCATGACCTGCGCCGAGGCTAGCAGCAGGAAGGGGTGGATCGTCCAGTCGGTATGACCACGCTCACTGTGCGCGACGGACTGCCGGCTCGCAGGTCAGCCGGCATGCACGTGCGGTCGACGGTGTGGGTCGGGCTCCTGGCGGCGCAGGATCTCCCGGGTCACCGAGGCGATGGCACCCTGTCCGAACGCCAGGTAGCGCAGGAAGTTGCGGGTCGGGCCACCCTCGGACCACTCGAAGTAGATGTGAGGGCGTCGACGGCTGCGGTCGCGGATTTCCAGCAACAGGGCGGCGAGCGCGGTGGGCACCGACGAGCTGGCCAGGCTGAGCACCGGGAAGCGGCCGTCGACCACCCCGCCGCTGACCAGCAGCTCGGTCTCGAAGTCGGACGGGTCGGTGACAGTGACCTCGACGAAGATGACGTCGCTGTCGTCGGGAAATTCGTTGTCCGCCATGGTCTGCGCCAGCTTGGCGCGGTACTCCGCCTCGTCGCGCCGGTCGGGTTCGTGCGCGATGAGGCGGATCCGTCGTCCGGCGCGTTCGTCGATCATCCGAGCGGCGGTGTCGTCCAGCTCGATGTGGTCGACGCGCAGCTCGTAGGCCCGCATCAGCCGGGACAGCACCGACACCAGGATGATCCCGCCGATGAAACAGCCCGCGATCTTGACGCCGTCCGGGCGTTCCACCACGTTCGCCGACGTGGTGTAGACGAAGATCACCGCGATGACGCCGAACGCGATGGTACGGCCGCGTTGACGCTGCCGGCGCGCCGCGAGCGTCACCGCCGTCGCGGCCGAGGTGATCAACACCAGGACCCCGGTGGCGTACGCGCCGCCCTGCGCGTCCACGCTGGCCTCGAAGACGATCGTGATCAGAAACGCCACGGCGGTGAAGACCAGCACCAGCGGCCGGACGGCTCGCGCCCAGGTCGGCGCCATGCCGTAACGGGGCAGGTAGCGCGGCACGAGGTTGAGCAGACCAGCCATCGCCGATGCACCGGCGAACCAGAGGATTCCGATCGTGGACAGGTCGTAGATGGTGCCGAACACCTCGCCGAGGTGGGCGTGCGCCAGGTAGGCCAACGCGCGCCCGTTCGCCGGTCCACCCGGCCGGAAGGCCTCCGGTGGGATGAGCACCGTGGTCGTCACGCTGCTGGTGATCAGGAAGACGCTCATGATCACCGCTGCGGTGGTGAGCAGCCGGCGCGCGCCACGGATCCGGCCCAGCGGTCGTGCCTCCGAGTCCTGCGGGTCACCCCGTACGCTCGGCATGACCGCCACCCCGGTCTCGAAGCCGGACAGACCCAACGCCAGCTTCGGAAAGACCAACAGCGACAGCCCGACCACCAGCCACGGATCGCCGTGCCCGGTGGTCAGCATCGTGGTCCAGTCGCCGACCGCGCTCGGATGCGTCGCCACCCGCCACAGCGCGTCGGCCACCACCACCGCGTTCAACGTCAGGTAGACCGCGACCAGGACGACGGCGATCCCGATGGCCTCGGTGAATCCCTTGAGGAACACCGCGCCCAACAGCGACACCAGCAGCAGCGTGACCAGTACCTCGTGACCCTTGAGCCCGCTCGGCCAGAACGGGTTCTCGTCGATGTGCGCCGTCGCGTCAGCGGCCGAGAGGGTGATGGTGATGATGAAGTCGGTGGCCACGAAACCGAGCAGCACCAGCACCAGCAACTTGCCCGGCCAGTAGCTCAGCAGGCGTACCAGCATCGCGATCGAGCCCTCACCGTGTGGGCTCTCCACCGCCACCCGCCGGTAGACCGGCAGCGCCCCCAGCAGTGTCACCAGCACCAGCACCAGGGTCGCCACCGGTGAGAGCGCCCCGGCGGCCAGCGCCGCGATGCCCGGCTGGTAACCCAGCGTGGAGAAGTAGTCGACCCCGGTCAGGCACATCACCTTCCACCACGGGTGGTGCCGGCGCTCCGGCGGGCGCCCGTGCGGTCCCGGGTGCTGCACGGCCTGGTCCGAGCCGGCTTTGAGCAGCCACCCCCGCAACCGGCCGGTGCGTCTGTCGACCTTCACCGGCGCGTCCCCCGTCATCCCGCCCACGGTCACCGTGAGTATCCGCCCGGCGGGCCGGCCCCGTCCGCTGGTGCGCGGAACCCAACCGACGCCACTGCGGGTTTCAGGGCCCAGGACAGAGGGGAAGCAGCGCCCCGGGCTGGTCGGGACGGCACCGGGGGAGGGGACAGGGCATGGTCGGCGGCCGTCGCTTCCGCCCGGGTGGTGGCTTCGGCCGCCAACTCGACGAGTACGAGACGAGGGTCGGTGTGCCGCCGCCCACGGAGTCACCCGCCGCCGCGTCCCACGGCGGCCTGGTGGACAGCGCGGTCTACATCCGGGGGCACCGGTTCGCCTCGCCGTCCGGCCTCGCCGAGACGTACCGCTGCCTCCAGGAGCAGGACGGCGCAATGGCCTGGATCGGGTTGTACCGCCCCGACATCGAGCAGATCACCTCGCTGGCCCGGGAGTTTCGGCTGCACGACCTGGCGGTCGAGGACGCGATCAACGCCCACCAGCGGCCCAAGCTGGAGCGCTACGGGCACACCCTGTTCGTGGTGCTGCGTGCCGCCCGCTACGACGACCTCCGGGAGGAGGTCGAGTTCTCCGAGTTGCACCTGTTCATCGGCCCGGGGTTCGTCGTCACCGTCCGACACGGTGAGGCGCCCGACCTGGCCGCGGTGCGGCGGCGGCTGGAGACCGAGGCGCAGATGCTCGCCCGGGGGCCGGAGGCGGTCCTGTACGCGATCCTCGACCAGGTCGTCGACGGGTACGCGCCGGTGGTGGCCGGACTGGAGAACGACATCGACGAGATCGAGACCCAGGTGTTCGGTGGCGACCCGAACGCCAGCCGCCGCATCTACGGGCTCAGCCGCGAGGTCATCCAGTTCCAGCGGGCTGCCCGCCCGCTGCTGAGCGTGCTCGACGCGTTGGCCGACGGCGCCGGCAGCGCCAGCGCCGACGAGGAGCTGCGCCGCTACCTGCGCGACGTGACCGACCACCTGACCCAGGTGGTGGAGCGGGTGGACGGTTTCCGGCACCTGTTGCAGAACATCCTCACCGTCAACGCCACCCTCGTCTCGCAGCAGCAGAACGAGGAGATGCGCAGCCTCACCGCGGCCAGCTACAGCCAGAACGAGGAGCTGAAGAAGGTCTCCTCCTGGGCGGCGATCCTCTTTGCTCCCACGCTCATCGGCACCGTGTACGGCATGAACTTCGTCCACATGCCGGAGCTGAACTGGCGCTTCGGTTACCTCTTCGCGCTGCTGTTGATGCTGCTGGTCTGCGGCACCCTCTATGTGATCTTCAAGCGGCGCGGCTGGCTCTGACCCGCGCGGGCGGGTTCACTCGATGCCGCGCAGGATGTGCCGTTCGTCCTCGACGTCGTCGTCGCCGGCACTGATCCGGCCGAGCAGTACGGCGGCCGCCCAGATCGTCAGTGGCGTGGCCGCTCCGGTCATTCCCCCGCCGGTCCGGTCTTCCCGGGTCTGGCTCCGCTCCGTGCGCGGTGGCCTGCGCTGAGCCTGCATGGGCCCTGCCTCTCCTCGTCGAGCCGCCGTGGGTGGCGCGGGGTGACCCCGCGCCACACCGGCCGGGCGGACCACCTGTGAGCAGCCCACCACCGGTACGACAGCCACTCGAACCTTCCCACGCCCGGCCGCATCCGCACCGCTTGTTTTCGGGTTTCCGACTGCCGCCCGCCAAACCGGACATTACGCCTCGATGGTCGAGGTGCGGTCACGGCAGCGGGTGGGCGACTCCTCGCGCGTGGTCGGTGAGCGCCGCGCCGACCACTGTCGCGCTCAGCGGCAACACCTCCAGACAGCGGCGCACCGCGGCGGCCATCAGCGTGTTCGGCACCCGCATGGAGAGCGTGCAGTGCGGCACCCACCGCCCCGGCCGGTAGTGCTCGGCGAGGGCGATGCCGGCGGCGGCGAGCCGGTCGTGCACCAGCCGGTGATGAGCGAGCAACTCCGGGGTGGGCGCCGGCCCGAGCCAGAGCACCCGACCGACGAACTGGCCGGCATGCTGGAAGTCGAGCCGCAGCGGGGCGGCCACCACAGTCCCCTGTAGCGCCTCGGCGACCTGCTCCGGGTCGAAACGGGGCGCCACCATGAGCGAGACGTGCGGACGGTGGCGCTGCTCCAGCAGCGAGCGCATGCTCTGCACCCCCTCGGCCTCCAGCGCGTCCCAGAGCACCCGGATCCGGCGGGTGGCGTCCGGGTCCAGGTACAACTCCACCGCGGCGACCATTCGATCACCGTAGCGGCCGAGGTTTGCGCGCCATGGGTTGGCGGTACCTGTTCGGAAACCGACCTGGAAGGCGTACCCGTGAACGTGAGTGACCTGCTGACCGAGGCGTACGACAGGCTGCCCGACCTCGTCCGCGCGGCGGTCGACGGCCTCAGCCCCGAGCAACTGCGCCACCAGCCCGGGCCGGGCGCCAACTCGGTCGGCTGGCTGGTCTGGCACCTCACCCGGGTGCAGGACCACCACGTCGCCGACCTGCTCGACGCCGAGCAGATCTGGGTGAGCGGCGACTGGGCGGGTCGGTTCGGGCTCGCCGCCGACCCCGACAACACCGGCTACGGGCACTCGCCCGCTCAGGTCGCCGCCGTGCGGCCGGAGAGCGCGCAGGCGCTGATCGACTACTACGAGGCGGTCGCGGCGCGTACCGGAAGCCTGCTGGCCGGCCTGGGCCCGGCGGACCTGGACCGCGTGGTCGACGAGGCGTGGGACCCGCCGGTCACCCTCGGCGTCCGGTTGGTCAGCATCGTCGACGACGACCTGCAACACGTGGGCCAGGCCGCCTACGTGCGCGGCCTCATCCAGGCCGACTGACCACCGGGCTCACGGCACGATCACCGCCCGGCCCTCAAGGGTCCCGTCGCGCAACTGGCGGTACGCGTCCAGCGCGTCGTCCAGCGCGAAGGTGGTGGTCTTCGGACGGACCAGGCCCCGGGCACCCAGGTCGAGCACCTCCACCAGCTCGGGGCGGCTGCCCCAGTACGTGGTCGCGATACTCACCTCGTAGGGCACGGAGAAGAACGACACCCCCACGGTGCCGCCGCCGATCCCCACGATGGTCAGGTCGCCCACGGTGCGGGCCGCCGCCACGCCGAGCGCCAGGGTGGTGTCCGTGCCGACGAAGTCCAGCACCACGTCGGCGCCCCGCCCGTCGGTGGCGTCCCGGATCTCCTCGGCGGCGGTCGGGCCGGAGGTCACGGTGCGCTCGGCGCCGCACTCCTCGGCCAGCCGCAGCGCCTCGGCCCGGGTGTCCACGGCGATCACTCGGGCGGCTGTGGTGGCTTTGAGGATCTGCACACCCACATGCCCCAGCCCGCCGACCCCGATCACCACGGCCGTGCTGCCCGGTGGCAGCTTCGGCCAGGAGCGCCGGACGGCGTGGTACGGGGTGAGCCCTGCGTCGGTGAGCGGTGCGGCCTGTGCCGGGTCCAGACCCTCCGGAAGAGGCACGACGTGCCGCGCGTCCGGGACCAGCTCGAACTCGGCCATGCCGCCGTCCAGTCCAAGGCCGCCGCCCCCGCTCGGTACGGGCGCAGCGGACTGGTTCTCGCAGTACGGGTCGATCCCGACCCGGCATCGGGCGCAGGTGCCGCAGCCCCACGCGCCGAAGACGGCGACCGGTTGGCCGACCGACAGCCCGGTCACCCCGGCACCGAGGGCGTGCACCCAGCCGGCGTTCTCGTGCCCGAGAGTGAAAGGTGGGTTCCAGGGCATCGTGCCGGGCTCGAACTCGTCCATCAGGTGCAGGTCGGAATGGCAGGCGCCGGCACCGCCGATCCGGACCACCACCTGACCTGGCCCCGGCGTCGGATCGGGAACCTCAACCAACTCCGGTTCCGACTTCCACTCCCGCAATCGCAGCGCGCGCATAACCGGTGCTCCCGTCCGCTCGGCTGAACCACTGGGCTGCCCACCTCGTCCCGGAGCAAACGGGCCGACGCCGCAGCAGATCTGGCACCTCACCTGTTTCGGGTGAACCGGGCTCACCCCGACGCGGGTGATCCTGCGGGGAACCGTGGGGAGGGGAGCCGATGGGCGCGACGGCGGAGCAGTACCTGCGACGGCTGGACACCGGTCGGCGGCCCGACCTGCCGGAGACCACAGCGGGAACGCTGCGGCTGGACGTGCGCGACGACGGCAGCACCGATCACTGGTACCTCACAGTCGCCGACCAGCAGGTTCAGGTGGCACGGTCGGCCGACGACGCCGACCTGGTCGTCAGCGCGGACCGTCGGGTGTTCGACCGGATGGTCAACGGGCAGCTGCACCCCGGCGCGGCTCTGCTGCGCAACGACCTCGCCCTTCACGGCGACATGCGACTGCTGATGCTGCTGCGGCGGATCTTCGCGGGGCCGAGCGGCGCCCGGCATCCCCGGGAGCTCGGCCGCGCTGCCCTTGCCGCTCGGCCCTCGGACCGGAGCGCGGCGGGTGCCCAGGCCTCAGACCGTCGCCCGGTGCACGCTTGGGAGGGACGGTCGTGAGGCAGGAACTGCTCCACGTGATCGCCGGTAACGTGTTCGCGATCTCCGACGCTCAGGGCGACATCGAGGCCGACCCGCGGTCACCCGTCGGGCTCTTCGCGTACGACACCCGTTTCCTGTCCCACTGGGTGCTCAGGATCGACGGCGAACGGATCAACGCGCTTTCCCGCGACGACCTGACGTACTTCGAGACGCGGTTCGTCCTGGTCCCCGGCGCGGCCAGCCACTACGTCGACGCCGACGTGTCGATCATCCGCCACCGCTCGATCCACGACTGTCTGCACGAGAGCATCACGGTGCTCAACCACTCGTCGGAGCCGGCCGACTTCACGATACGAGTGGAGATGGGCAGCGACTTCACCGACATCGCCGAGATCGGGCACCTCCGCCAGCGGGCCGTCGAGGTCGCTGCGGACTCGACGAACCAGCAGCTCGTGCTGCGGTACCAACGGCAGCGCTTCGTCCGCCAGACCACAGTGCGGAGCACCGAACCGGTCGAGGTGGACGAGGGAGGAATGACGTTCCGGGTCCGGATCGCCCCGGAGGGGCAGTGGGAGACCGACCTGCACATCTCCATGACCATGGGCGGTGCGGAGGGGCAGGACGTCCGCGACTCCCTGGAGTCCCACCAGCGGGCCGTGCGTACCGGGATGCGCGAGAGCCTGGCGAACTGGATGGACCAGGCGCCGCAACTGGTGGCCGAACGCGCCGGACTGGAGGAGATGTACCGGGGCAGCCTGGCCGACCTGGCGGCACTGCGGTACCAGCCGCTGTCGTACGACGCCCGTGTGCCGATCGCCGGTCTGCCGTGGGCGATGTGGTTGTGCGGACGGCACAGCATCATCACGTGCCTGGAGACGCTGGCGTTCACCCCGCAACTGACCCCCGCGACGCTGCGGATGCTGGCCTTCATGCAGGGCGGCCATCTCGACGACGAACTGGACGAGGAACCAGGAAAGATCCTGGCCCACCTCCGGTACGGCGAGTCCGGCGCGTTCGGCGACCGGGCTAACGCGCTGTACTACGGATCGGCGGACACCAGCCCGCTCTTCGTCGTCCTGCTCGACGAGTACGAGCGGTGGTCCGGTGACGGGAACCTGGTACGCGAGTTGCGCCACCCGGCCCGGATGGCGCTGGACTGGATCGACGAGTACGGCGACATGACCGGAGACGGCTATGTGCGCTACCAGCGTCGAAACGAGCGCCACGGTGCCGTCAACCAGTGCTGGAAGGACTCCCCGGACGCAATCACCAGCGCCGACGACAGGCAACCCGCATTCCCCCGCGCCACCTGCGAGTTGCAGGGCTACGCGTACGACGCGAAGAGGCGGGGCGCCCGGCTGGCCCGGGAGTTCTGGGACGACCCCGCGTACGCCGACCGGCTGGAGCGGGAAGCCGCGGCGCTGAAGGACCGCTTCAACCGGGATTGGTGGCTGCCCCACCGGGACTACTACGCGTTGGCACTCGACCCGTACGGTGAGCCGGTCGACGCGTTGGCCTCCAACATGGGGCATCTGCTCTGGAGCGGGATAGTCCCGGACGACCGCGCGGAGACGGTCGCCGAGCACCTGGTCGGACCGCGCTTGTTCAGTGGTTGGGGGGTGCGCACCTTCGCCACCGGGCAGCGCCCGTACAACCCGGTGGGCGCCCACCTGGGGGCGGTGTGGCCGGGCGACAACGCTCTGATCGCCGCTGGTCTGCGCCGTTACGGCTGCGACACGCACGCGGCCACGATCGCGGGCGGCATCTTCGACCTGGCGCAGACTCTCGGCGGCGCGGTGCCGGAGGCGATCGCCGGGCACGAGCGCAGCCTGACGAAGTATCCGGTGCAGTTGCCAGGGGCCGCGCGCCCGCAGTCGTGGTCGTCCGGGGCACTGCTGATGCTGTTGAGCACCACCCTGGGGTTGCGACCCACCGGCGACAACCTGCTGGTGAACCCGGCCGTGCCCGAGGGGTTCGGTCGGCTGGAGCTGCTGGACATCCCGGGCCGCTGGGGCCACTCCGACGCCTACGCCAGGGACCGCACCACCGAGGTTCGGGCACGCACCCGACTCCGCTGAGGCTTGTCGGCGACCACCGCGCGACCCGCCCGCGCGGTGGTCGGGTCAGCCCATCGTCTTGGCGCCGTCGATCGACTCCCGCAGGATGTCGGCGTGCCCGGCGTGCTGGGCCGTCTCGGCGATCAGGTGCAGCAGCACCCGCCGGACCGTCCAACTCGCTCCCGGCTCGAACCAGGGCGCCTGCGGCAGCGGGTGCGCCGCGTCCAGGTCGAGAGTGGCGGTCAACTCGTCGGTCCGGGCGGCCACCTCCTGGAAGCGCTCGACCAGCCCGGCGAGGGTCTCGCCCGGCAACATCTGGAACTGACCGACCCAGTCGATCTCCTCGCGGTTCATCGCCTCCGCACCACCGGCGGCGAAGAGCATCCACCGGTGCTCGACGCCGGACACGTGCTTGATGAGGCCGCCGAGGCAGAGCCCGCTGACGGTGGGGTGGCTGGCCGCCTGCTCGTCGGTGAGCCCGTCGACCGTCTGCAGGAGGAAACCGCGGTGCCTGCGGAGTGTCTGCAGGAGATCGGCGCGCTCGCCGGTGAGCCGCTCAGTGCTGGTCATGCCGCCACCCTTCGTTGATGTCCACCCGGTGCCACCGTAGGGCGAGGCACCGACACTTCCCGGGCACGACACCTCCTCGACCGAAGACCCGCCAGCGGTTGCCGATCCGCGCCGATGGCGGTCCACTGAATGACATGGGTGTGATTAAGGTGGGCACGTCGTCCTGGGCGGACCAGTCCCTGCTGCGTTCCGGGTGGTACCCACGCTCGGCCAGCACGCCGGCCCGTCGACTGGGCTTCTACGCCAGCCAGTTCCCGATGGTCGAGGTGGACACGTCCTACTACGCCATCCCGGTGCCGGAGACGACCCAGGGCTGGGTGGACGCCACACCGGACGACTTCACCTTCGACGTCAAGGCGTTCAGCCTCTTCACCGGTCACCCGACACCGGTCGCCGTGCTGCCACGGGACCTGCGACCGGCCGGCGGCCCGAGCCGGATCCGCCGCCGGGACCTGCCGGAGCCGGCGTACGACGAGCTGTGGGCCCGGTTCCGCGCGGCCCTCGACCCGATCGCGGCGGCCGGCAAGCTCGGTGTGGTGATGTTGCAGTTCCCGCCGTGGCTGGTGCGTAGCCCCGCTGCCGAACGCCGGATCGTCGAGCTGGCGCAGCGCTGCCGCCCGTGGCGGGTCGGTGTGGAGCTGCGGCACGGCTCCTGGTTGGACGACGACGCGGCCGCGGACACTCTGGACCTGCTACGCGCCCACGACCTGTCCCTGGTCTGCGTCGACATGCCACAGGGGCACCCGTCGTCGGTGCCGCCGATCCTGACCATGACGGCGGAGCCGGCGATCGTCCGGTTCCACGGTCACAGCGACGCCTGGCGTGAAGGCGACAAGCAGGACAAGTTCCGGTACGCCTACGCCGAGGACGAGCTCCGACACTGGGCCGGGCTGCTGGCCGAGTTCGCCGACCTCTCCGACGAGCTGCACGTGCTGTTCAACAACTGCTGCGCCGGGCAGGCCCAGCGCGACGCCACCCGACTGGCGCAACTGCTCGCCGAGACGATGCTCGTCGAACAGGCCGTTCCGGCGACCGGCTGATCTCCGCACCGGTCACCTGGCCCGACGCCGGTCCGCTCAGGACCGGCGTCCCCGGCTGCGCAGGGCGTCCTGGGTCGACTCGCCGATGTCCGCGTCGTCGGGGAAGCTCCTGCCGCTGGGGGCGGGATCGGGTGGGGCACCGGGTCCGGCCATCGTCGTACGGGTCGGCTCGACCGAGCCGAAGCCGTGTCGTCCCGCCGGGTCCGACCGGCCCACCGGGGCACCCGCGCGTCGCTCTCCGCGCCGTCCCGCGGGCACCGCGGTCTCCTCGCTGCCCTCGTCCATCGGTGAGTCGTCGCCGGTGCCCCAGGGCGCGTCGGCGTCGAAGTCGTCGCCGGTGCCCCACGGCTTGGTCGCCTCCGGCTCGAGCCGGTCGTTGTTCCCGCTGCGTCCCTCGTGCGCCGTCATGGCCACCCCGCTCGTCGGTCCGCCGCTACGGCGGACGATGTGCCGTCCTCGGGCCGGGACCGCCCGCCCGAGCGCGGCGTACGACATGTCGCCGGCACGCCCGCCGCCCGCGCGGGACCGGTCATCGCTCCGGTGCGCGAGCAGGCCGGTCAGCGCCCCGCCGTCGAGGTGGCGGCGGGACGCCGACCGGCCTGCCGTTCAGCGTCCGGCCATCGCCATCGGCCGCTTGCCGTTGCTCATTCCCGCCATCTTGATCATGCCCTTCGAGGCGCCCTTCATCCCACCGGCGCGACCGAGCATCCCGCGGAACACCTGGCCGGGCTTCTGCTGCTCACCCATGTACGCGGTGACCACGACCAGGGTCCCGGTCAGCGCCGGAATGGCCCACTGGAGCAGCTTCATCTGCCGCTGCGACGAGGCCACACTGGCCGGTGTCTGGTGGTTCGGCTCGGTGGCGCCGCTCACCGACGGACCGCCCGCCTTTTCCAGCCGCATGCCGACCAACCGGCTGTAACCGGTGACCGCCAGCGCGCCGATGGTCAACGCGGTCTTGATGGCGCTGGCCCGGCCCACGCCGGCCTGGGCCGCCACCCGTGGGCTCTCGGTCACCAGCTCGCCGACGGCGCCGGCCAGGTGGGCGCCGATCGCGGCCGCGTTGACTGGTGTCCACTTGGACCATCCGGCCGAGGCGACCGGGAGCCGCTGGGTCGAGTCGCTGATTTTCGCCGCTGCGCCGTTGACACCGAAGGCACCCATGAGGGAGCCGCCAAACCAGGCCGCCAGGCCCAGATCGTGCATCGAGCGCAGTGCGGTATGCCGTTCGGACATGTGATCCCCTTCCGCCGTGTCGGGCGGTGCGGCTTACCCGCCGGTCGAGCGGCTAACCCCGCCCCGGGCGGGCCGATCACCGCCGTGGCGGGCCGCTACCGGACATCAGCGGTGTCGGCGGTTCTACCTGCCCAGGGCAGGAGTCGTTCGCCCGGCGGCGGGTAGATCCCGAGCGACGCCGACGAGAGGGGAACGCGATGTCGCAGCCGGACGAGAGCCGGGAGAAGACCCCCAAAACAGACGCGGTGCTCATGCACCCCGACAACGACCCACACCGGAACACCGCAGAGGTCCCACCCCGCAAGGAGCATGCCGAGATCCAGGTGGAACGGGACGGGAAACTCGTGCCGCTGGACCAGGACGAGTGAGCCGACCGGCCGGTACGGCTCAGCGGGGCGGCAGGTCGCCGACGAAACCGGCGATCCGCCGCGCCAGCGGGGCGCTCGCGCGGACCCAGGTGAAGTGGTCCAGTGTCGCCCCGGCCTGCGCCACTGTGTAACGCTCCCGGGTCACCGGCGCGTCGACGAGCTTCGCGCAGAGGTGGTCCATTGTCTCGTGCGGGGTGAACTGGTCGTCGTCCACACTGACCGCCAGCACCGGGGTCCGCACCGCGCGGACCGCCGCCTCGCTGTCCGTACCGTCGAGCCGGGGGAAACGGCCGGTCCGCGCCGTGTACGCCCAGTCACGGACCACGCCGCGCGCCTGCCGGCCGCCGAAGCCCCAGCCGGGCCAGACCCCGAGCAGCGCCGCCGTCGCGGCGATCCCCTGGGTGAGAGGCAGCACGCCGAGGCCGCGCCGGCCCGGGTAGGTCCGCCAGTACGGGATGCCGACGGCGATGAGCGCCAGGCCGTCCACCTCGTCGGTCCCGTGCAGGGCGAGATGCAGCAGGCTGGCCTGCCCGCCGAGTGAGTGCCCGAGGAGCAGTCGGGTGCGCCCGTCCAGTCGCGGCTTGAGAGCGGCCAGGACGGCGCCGACGTCGTTGGCCAGCTCGGCGTAACCGTGCCGGTCCGCCCGACTCGGCGTGGGCGTGCTCGCCCCGGTGCCGCGCAGGTCGGCCACGACCACGGCGAGCCCGGCGGCGCGCAGCTCGGCGGCGAAGGGCCGGTAGTACCGGGCCCGGACCCCCATCGCCGGCCAGATCACCACCACCGGCGCGCCGGTCACCCCGGGCGGCTCCGGATAGACCTGCACACCCAGCCGGCCACCGTCGACGTCGACGAACTCCTGCGCGTATTCCGGGTCCCCGTTCACCGACCCAGCCTACGGCCTGACGTTACCGGCGGGTAGTAGCCGGCCGTGCGGCCCCACGACAGCGACGGGCAGACGTGCCGCGCGCTCGCTGGACGCGACGGAGGGCTCCGCCGATCGGCGGAGCCCTCCGAAGGACGCTGTGGTCAGGAGAGCGAGATCGCCCCGTTGCTGGCCCGGACGCAGGCCACCGCTCGGGCGCTGGTGGACGCCGCGCCGCTCAGGCACTGGCCGAGCACCTGGTGCCCGGTGGCGTTCGGGTGCCACGACTCCTGGCAGGTCTGGAAGTAGCTGACGCAGGTGTTGGCGATGCGCTGGATGGCGATCTTGTCCTTGCCGGCGAGGCTGGTGACGAAGGTGCCGGTCGCGCCGTCCTGGAGCCGGATCGGGGTGGCCAACGCGCCACTCGGGCTGCTGGTCTGCTCGCAGAGCCGGGCACCGTTGAAGGCCTGCTGCACGTTGAGGTACACCAGGTCGTCGGCGGGGAACTCGGCGGCCAGCGTGTCCCGGGTGGACTTCACGATGCCGCCCAGACCCTGGGAGAAGCGGTGCCCCGGCGCCAGGCTGGCCCGGTGGATCGGGCAACCGGCCGCGTACCGCTCGGCACCCAGGTCACGGAACTTGTCCCGGGTGTCGTCCCGGCTGTCCTCCTCGTGGAACTGCTGGTTCAGGTCCAGCGGCAGTGGGTTCGTGTAGTCCTGGAACACCACCCGGTGCTGCCCGTCCGCGTCCACCTGGTCGAGGGTGGTCAGGATCTGGCGTACGGCTGCGGTGGTCTCTGCGGTCGCGGCGCTGAGCTGCGCGGCGGTGGCCAGGTCGGCGTCGCTGCACGGCTTCTGCTCCACCGGCCCGTTCAGGTACGCCCAGAACTCCCACCAGCCGGTCCAGGCGTCGGCGATGAACCGGTTGGCGCACTTCTCAGCGACGCTGCCGAAGGTGAACGAGCTGTTGTTGGAGCCGAGGCCGATCAGCACCAGGTCGATGTCCTGGGTCTGCGCGACGGCGCGCAACTGGCTCAGCTGCGAGGCCACGGTACGACCGTTGGTCCGCGCCTGGGAGGCGTTGGCGATGTCGTGTGGCTGGCCACCGGAGCAGGCCAGGTTGAACCGGTTCTGGATGCCCGGCAGGTTGGCCTGGTTGAGCGAGGCGTTCGCCGAACGGTGGCAGAAGAACGCGTTGTTGTTCGCCGCCGTCCAGCCGGGGAAGCCCTGGCTGACTCCGTTGACGTCGACGACCGGGGTGTACGCCCCGGCGCCCTCGCCACTGATGAAGCTGTCCCCGAGTGCCACCGCGGCGGTGGGCAGCGCGGCAGCCGCGGGTGCGGGCAGCGCGACGGCGGTCGACAACGCGGCCATGGCGATCGTTAGTCCCGCGGCGAGCGCGGTACGCCGGAACCTGGGCATGGGGCCCCCAACCATCGAAAGATGAAAGATTCTCTGAGAGCGCGATCAGATCACCCCGGCGCGACAGGCGTCAATGGCCCGTAACAGATTCGTTCGATGAAAGACACGGGCGCGTAGGCATGACCCGCTACCGCGTTGAGTTGGCCCCGCGTGCCGGTAGGCGGTGTCTCTGCGTGGTTTCATGATCACCCGAACGCTGTTCGTTGGCTCACGTCCGGACGGCCACGCGCGGCGGGTCGCGTAGGTCCTCCGGTAGTTGTCCTAGCCTCGGGCTAGGCTCGCTGCGGCGCGCCACGCCGGCTGATGTCGCCGGTAACCGGCAGCACACCGCCGAGACCGGGGAGTACGACCAGTTGACCGCAGAGCCAGACACCCTGTACGGGGCCGATGACCTCACCCACCTTGAGGGGCTGGACGCTGTCCGCAAGCGGCCCGGCATGTACATCGGTTCCACCGACAGCCGTGGCGTGGGTCACCTCGTCAACGAGATCCTCGACAACTCCACCGACGAGGGTGTCGCCGGTCACGCCAGCCACGTCGAGGTGATCCTGCACGCCGACGGCTCGGTGCAGGTCGACGACGACGGCCGGGGCATCCCCACCGACGTGCACGCCAAGTCCGGCATCTCCGGCGTCGAGCTGGTGCTGACCCGGTTGCACGCCGGCGGCAAGTTCGGCGGCTCCGGCTACAAGACCTCCGGGGGCCTGCACGGCGTCGGCGCGTCGGCCGTCAACGCGCTGTCCCGTCGCTTCGACGTGACCGTCCGCCGGGCCGGCAAGATCCACGCGATGTCGTTCCGACACGGCGTCCCGGGCATCTTCGACGGCGACGGGCCGGAGGCCCCCTTCACCGCCGGCCCCGGGCTCCAGGTGACCGGGGCCATGAAGCGCGGCCAGCGCACCGGCACCTCGATCCGCTGGTGGCACGACGCCCGCTACTTCGAGACCGGCGCCGCGCTCGACGTCGACGCCGTCCGGATGAAGCTGCGCAACACCGCCTTCCTGGTCCCCGGCGTGACCTACCTGCTTCGCGACCTGACCGGTGAGGCGCCCGCGGAGGAGCGGTTCCACTACCCCAACGGGCTCAGCGACATGGTGGAGTTCCTCGCCCCGGCCGGCGACCGGCCGGTCTCCGGCACACTGCTGGTCAACGGCGAGGGCACCTACCGGGAGAACGCCGCCGACGCCAACGGCGTCATGCAGTCCAACGTGCAGCGGCGCGCCGAGGTCGAGGTGGCGTTCCGGTGGGGCACCGGTTACGAGCGCACCGTCGAGTGCTTCACCAACACCATTCGTAACGCGCACGGCGGCACCCACCGCAAGGGTTTCGAGCGGGCCCTCGTCCGCGCGCTCGCCGACGCGATCCGCAACACCCGCGGTCTGCTCAAGGCCAAGGAGGAGCCCCCCACCCTGGACGACGTCCTGGAGGGGATGACGGCGGTGGTGCACGTGCGGATCCCCGAGCCGCAGTTCACCTCGCAGACCAAGGACGAGCTCTCCACCACCGGCATCACCAAGGTTCTCCAGTCCCTGGTCGACGCGCACATCAAGGCATGGCTGGAGGACCGGCGCACCAAGGCCGAGGCGCGCACCGTCCTACAGAAGATCGTCGACGCCGCCCGGGTGCGGCTCACCCAGAAGCAACAGAAGGACGCCGCTCGGCGCAAGACCGCCCTGGAGGGCGCGTCCATGCCGCCGAAGCTCGTCGACTGCCGGGCCACCGGCATCGATCGCAGCGAGCTGTTCATCGTCGAGGGTGACAGCGCCCTGGGCACGAGCCGGATGGCCCGTTCCTCGGAATACCAGGCGCTGCTGCCGATCCGCGGCAAGATCCTCAACGTGCAGAAGGCCAACCTCCAGCAGGTTCTGGACAATGCCGAGTGCGCGGCCATCGTGCAGGTCCTCGGCGCCGGCTCGGGGCGCACCTTCGACCTCTCCGCGCTGCGCTACGGTCGTGTGCTGATCATGGCCGACGCCGACGTGGACGGCGCCCACATCCGTACGCTGCTGATCACTCTGTTCGCCCGGTACATGCGACCGCTGATCGAGGCCGGTCGGCTCTACGCGGCGATGCCACCCCTGCACAAGATCACCACCAAGGGGCGCAGTCCGCAGACCGTCTACACCTACACCCAGGCCGAGATGGAGACGACGGTCCGCAAGCTGGAGAAGGCCGGCAAGCAGATCGTCACGCCCATCCCACGGTTCAAGGGTCTCGGTGAGATGGACGCCGACGAGTTGTGGGACACCACGATGAACCCGGCCACGCGGGCCGTCCGCCGGATCACCCTCGACGACGTCGACGCCGCCGAACGCATCCTCGAACTGCTGATGGGCGAGAAGGTCGAGCCGCGCCGCAACTGGCTCATCGACTCCGCCGACCGCGTCGACCGGGATGCGATCGACGCATGAGCGCCCGTTCCGTTCCAGTTCCAGTTCCAGTGGAGAGCTGAGTCATGGCACGCCGTAAGGAAAACAAGGTCGACCTCTCCTCGTTCGACCAGGCCGGCGCGCGGGTGTTCGACAACCCGCTGGTCACCGAGGTCTCCGACTCCTACCTGGAGTACGCGTTCTCGGTCATCCACTCCCGCGCCCTGCCCGACGCCCGCGACGGCCTCAAGCCCGTGCACCGGCGCATCCTCTGGTCGATGTACGAGCAGGGCTACCGTCCGGATCGCGGGCACGTGAAATCTGCCCGAATTGTCGGCGATACAATGGGAAAGTATCATCCACACGGTGATACGGCGATTTACGACGCTATGGTCCGCCTCGCGCAGGACTTCTCGCTCAACGTGCCCCTCATCGACGGGCATGGAAATTTTGGATCTCCAGACGACGGCCCGGCTGCCAGCCGTTACACCGAAGCCCGAATGTCCCGCGAGGCCATGCTGCTCGTCGGTGAGCTGGGCGAGGACACCGTCGATGTCGAACCCAACTACGACGGGTCGCTGACCCAGCCGACAGTGCTGCCGGCGGCCTTCCCCAACCTGCTGGTCAACGGCGCGTCCGGGATCGCGGTCGGGATGGCCACCAACATGATCCCGCACAACCTGGCAGAGGTCGTCTCCGCGGCCCGCTGGCTGATCAACCACCCGGACGCCACTCTGGACAAACTCATGGAGTTCGTCCCCGGCCCCGACCTACCCACCGGTGGGGTGCTGCTCGGCCTGGACGAGGTGCGCCGGGCGTACGAGACCGGCCGCGGCGTGGTGCGGATGCGCGGCAAGGTGGAGATCGGCCCGATCGAGGGCAGCCGGGGCCGTCAGGCGATCACCGTTGTCGAGCTGCCCTACGGCGTCGGCGCGGAGAAGGTCATCGCCGCGATCACGAACGAGGTCACCAAGACCAAGCGGCTGACCGGCATCGCGGACGTCAAGGACCTCACCGACCGGGAGAGCGGCACCCGGCTCGTCGTGGAGTGCAAGGTCGGAGTCAACCCACAGGCGCTGCTCGCCGACCTCTACCGGTTGACCCCGCTGGAGCAGTCGTTCGGCGTCAACAACCTGGTCCTGGTCGACGGGCAGCCGCGCACGCTGGGCCTCAAGGCGCTGCTGGAGGTCTTCCTGGCCCACCGGTACGAGGTGGTCACCCGGCGCACCTCGTACCGTCGGCGTAAGCGTCAGGAACGGCTGCACCTGGTCGACGGCCTGCTGATCGCGCTGCTGGACATCGACGAGGTGGTCCGGCTGATCCGGGGCAGCGACGACGCGCAGGCTGCGAAGGACGGGCTGATGAGCCGGTTCGGCCTCTCCGACATCCAGGCCACGTACATCCTGGACACTCCGTTGCGCCGGCTGACCAAGTTCGACCGGATCGAGCTGGAGGCCGAGCAGGAGCGGCTGCGCTCCGAGATCGCCGAGCTGAGCAAGATCCTCGACGACGAGCGGGTGCTCAGAAAGGTCGTCTCCGACGAGCTGGCGGCCGTGGTCAAGCAGTTCAGCACCGAACGTCGCACGACGCTTGTCGACGGTGACCTCAAGGAGGTGTTGGCCGCGTCCGCGCCGGCCGGCCCGCTGGAGGTCGCCGACGACCCGTGCCAGGTGATCCTCTCCGCGACCGGGCTGGTCGCCCGGACCGCGGCCGAGTCGGAGGAGAGCTCCGAAGGGCGCCGACGCAACGGCCGGGTCAAGCACGACACGGTACGCGCCACAGTGCACTCCACCGCCCGTGGTCGGGTGCTGCTGTTGACCAGCGCCGGTCGGGCGTTCAAGGTCGACGTCCTGCCGCTGCCGGTGCTGCCCGAGCAGGCGGGCACCGTGTCACTGCGTGGCGGTATGTCCGCTGCCGAGCTGGTGCCGTTGGCGGCGGGGGAGACCGTCGTCGGCCTGGCCCCGCTCGGCGGGCAGGCGGAGGGCTCACCGGGGCTGGCGTTGGGCACCCGGCAGGGCGCGGTGAAGATCTGCTCGCCGGAGTGGCCGGTGCGCTCGGACGAGTTCGAGGTGATCGGTCTGCGCGACGGTGACGAGGTGGTCGGGGCGACCTGGCTGACCGACGGCACCGAAACGCTGACCTTCGTCACCTCGGAGGCGTCGCTGTTGCGCTTCCCCGCCGGGCTGGTGCGGCCGCAGGGCCTCAAGGGCGGCGGTATGGCCGGCATCAATCTGCCGGTCGGGGCGCGGGTCGCGTTCTTCGGCGCGGTGCGCACCGACGACCCGGGGCACGGCGAGCCGATGGTGGTCACCTCCACCGGCGCGACGGTCAAGGTGACGCCGTTCAAGGCGTACCCGGCAAAGGGCCGGGCGACCGGCGGCGTGCGCGCGCACCGCTTCCTCAAGGGTGAGACGGACGTGGCCGTCGCCTGGGTGGGCCCGCGACCGGTCGGCGCGACCGGCACCGGCGAGCCGGTCGAGTTGCCCGCTGCGGACCCACGCCGCGACGGAAGCGGCTTCGCGGTGATGCTCGGCCCAACGGTGGTAGGCCACCTGATCGAACGCGACTGACCCCTCACCCGTTGTCGTGCCGCCCCCGGGGCGTGCCCCGGCCCAAAGATCCGCACGACGTGGGGGAAGTTGCTGCTTCCGGGATGCCGCAGGCAGCAGTTTCCCTGAAGCTGCGCGGATCTTGACGGTCGAGCCGCCGAAGATCGTGCTCGATCCAGGAAGTAGTGGTTTCACCGACGCGGTGATGCCACTCGATCCTGGATCCAGCACGATCATGCGGAGTGGGGCGTCCGCTGGCGGGGTATGGTGGTGCCCTCTGTTGTCGGTGAGGGTCCGGGTGCACCGCGAAGCACCCCTCAACATGATTTCTTCTTTGTCCGGCGGAGTCGCCGGCGCGGCGTGAGCGCCGCCATCCGGGTCCGGCCGAGGCGTGAGTTACGTGCCGCCCGCCGTCCCCGGCCACACCGCTGTTGGGGTCACCTGATCGCCGCGCCGCTCTGGCCGCTGCACGGCGCGAACCTGGGCACCCTGTTGCGTACGTGCGACGCGGTCGGCGCCTGCCTCGCCGTGCCGCCGTTCCCTTGGGTGGACGAGGCCGTCGCCCGGGGCAACACGCTGCGCCAGCCGGGCTGCGTTCACCGGGTCGGCAGTCCGCTGCGCTGGCTGGCCGCCGAACGGGCCGCCGGTGCCCGGGTCCTCGGGGTGGAGTTGGCCGACGAGGCCGTCCGGCTCGGTGATCTGCCCGCCGCTCGGAGCCGTACCGTGGTGCTGTTGGGCCACGAGGCGACGGGCATCCCACCCGAGGCGCTCGACCAGCTGGACGCGGCGGTGGAGATTCCCATGGTCGGCCACGGCCACAGCCTGAACGTCGCGGTCGCCGGCTCTCTGGTCCTCTACAAACTAGCCGGCCTCCTCTAGGGCAGCCGCCAGTCGAGATGTGGCCGGGACGGACCGGGCTGCCCGATGCCAAGAACCGTGAGGTAGGTCCGGACAACCGGACCGGCCGCGTCCGGACCTACCTCGCGAGTCGCTGGTCGCTCGTGGCGGTCGGGCCACTCGCGATGCCTGTGCTGGGCGAGGTCAGCAGGTGCGGGAGTTGTAGGCGGCCCAGTAGGGGCCGCCGCCCTGAGGCGGGTAGAACCGGTAGTTTCCGTCGGGCGAACGCTGCAGGACGAACTGGTGCGAGCCGTACGGGCTCCGGGAACCCGTCGCCCCGCGGTACACCACGTACACCCATCCGTTCTGGCTGTCGTCCTGCACCAGCTTGTCGCCGGCCTTGGTCCAGCTGTTCCGGCCTGCGGAGCCATCCGCTGAGAGGCCCTTGTCGCGCTGGAAGTTCCTCGTCGCGGCATCGGTCTGGTCGCCGAAGACGCCGTCGATCCCGGACGAGGGCAGGTAGCCATTCGCCCAGAGGACCGTCTGCCACAGACAGGCGACGTTCGAGTTGCGGTGCGTGGTGACGTTTGTGACGCCTTCGTCATCGAAGTCGTCAGACACCGCGCCGGTGCCATGGACGTACGCCCTGCCCGTGTAGGAGCCGCTGGCTGCGGCCGGCGTGGCGATGGTGACGTTGACGCCGATGGCCAACGCTGCGCCGATGGCGGGTACCGCAGCTCTCTTGAGGACGCGGCGGATGGAGCGGTGCGACGACATGCATCTCCTTCGGTCGGGGATCATGGGGGGCAACCGACGCGCCAGCCGGCGGTGTCACGCCTGGCGCGACGAGGCGAGGCGCCTCGCGCCAGGCGTGGATGGATGGGGCGGTGAGGACGGTAGAACCGTCCTCACCCCCACCGGGGCCCCCCCGGCGAAGGTAGGGGGGGGGCCGGAAAACCCCCCCCACAAAAAAGCCATAATAATAAAAACCCCCGCCTGGACGGCGGGATGAGGGC
>NZ_JBEZEH010000022.1:0-47263 GCF_040648775.1 Micromonospora sp. NPDC049089 | reverse complement strand
ACCCGCCCGGCTCGTCACCGCGTCCCGGGGAGGATCGACCCAGCAGCGTTCCCGCTCGAACGGGTAGGCCGGCAGAACCGTCCGCCGGGGCGGCACGTCACCGTGCAGCGCCTCCCACCCGATCGCGACGCCCATCCGCCACAGCGCACCGGCGGCGGCGAGAAGCTCCGTCTCGGCGTCGGCGTCCCGGCCGGCCGACGGCAGCGACGCCACCGCGCGGGCGGCCGACCCACCGGCGAGGCGGGTCACCACACGCCCGGGGCCGACCTCCAGCACCACGGCGTCGGCGTCGGCGTCGCGCAGCGCCGCCAGGCCGTCGCCGAAGCGGACGGTCGACCGCAGTTGCCGGGCCCAGTACGCGGGGTTGGTGGCCGACTCGGCGGTGATCCAGGTACCTGTCACGTTCGATACGAAGGGGATCTCCGGCGTCGAGCGCGGCACCTGGGCCACCTCCGCCTCGAACGCCGACCCGGCGGCGGCCATCGCCCGCGAGTGGAACGCGTGCGAGGTGGCCAGCCGGGTCGAGGCCACCCCCCGCTCGCGCAGCCGGGCCTCGAGAGCCGCCACGGCCTCGGGCGGCCCGGAGACGGTGCACTGCCGGGAGCCGTTGACGGCGGCGAGGTCCAGCACATCGTCGAGCAGCGGCAGCAGCTCCGCCTCGGCCAGCGGCACCGCGAGCATCACGCCCGGCTCCGCCGCCTGCATGAGCCGACCGCGTGCCGCGACCAGGCGCACCGCGTCGGGCAGTGCGAACACCCCGGCCAGGCAGGCGGCCACCAGCTCACCCACACTGTGCCCGAGCAGCCCCGCCGGTCGTACGCCCCAGTGCGCCCAGAGCTTCGCCAGCGCGTACTCGACGACGAACAGCGCAGGCTGCGCGTACCGGGTCTGCTGGAGCTGTTCCGCGGCGGTCTCCCGCTGGTCGTCGGCGGGGAACAGCAGGTCCCGGATGTCCGTGTCGAGCAACGGCGTCAGCAGGTCCGCAGCCCGGTCCACCTCGGAGCGGAACACCGGCTCAGCGACGTAGAGGGCGTTCGCCATGCCGGTGCGCTGCGCGCCCTGCCCGGGGAAGGTGAACAGCACCGCGCGGTCGGTGGCGGTCTCGGCCGGCCCGGTCGCCGGTCGCCGCAACACCTCGACCACCTCGGCGAGGCTGCCGCCGACGACCGCCCGGCGGTACGGCAGGGTCCGCCGGCCGCGTTGCAGGGTGTACGCCACCTCGGCCAGCGGCGTGTCCGGGTGGGCGCTCAGATGTGCGGCGAGCCGCTCGGCAGCCGTGTCGAGGGCGGTGGGTGTGGCGGCGGACAGGGGCAGCACGTGCCGCCGGCGGCTCTCCTGGCCCGCCACGCGGGTCGGGGCCTCCTCCACGACGACATGCGCGTTGGTGCCACCGATGCCGAACGAGCTGACCCCGGCACGGCGCACCCCGCCCGGCCACGGGGTGCGGGCCGCGACGACGTGGAAGGGACTCGCGTCAAGACCCAGCTCGGGATTGGCGGTGCGGAAGTGCAGCGACGGTGGGATCTCGCCGGCCCGCAGCGCCAGCACCGTCTTGATCAGACCGACGACCCCGGCGGCGGTGTCGAGGTGCCCGACGTTCGTCTTGACCGAGCCGAGCCCGATGCGGCCCGGCGGCAGGTCACCGAAGGCGCTCGTCAACGCGGCCACCTCGATCGGGTCACCGAGCGGGGTGCCGGTGCCGTGCGCCTCGACGTAACCGATCGTGCCGGGGTCGACCCCGGCGACGGCGAGCGCCTCGGCGATGACGTCAGCCTGCCCGTCCACGCTCGGGGCGGTGAAGCCGACCTTGCGGTCGCCGTCGTTGTTCACGGCAGAGCCTCGGATCACGGCGTGCACCAGGTCGCCGTCCGTCATCGCATCGGCGAGCCGCTTGAGCACGACGACGCCGGCGCCGCTGCCGGCAACCGCGCCGGTCGCCTCGGCGTCGAAAGCCCGGCAGTGGCCGTCGGCGGAGAGGATGCCGCCCTGGGTGTGCCGGTAGCCACGGCGGCGGGCGATGACCGTCGCGCCGCCGGCCAGCGCGACGTCGCACTCGCCGGCCAGCAGCGCCTGCGCGGCCATGTGCACGGCGACCAGGGAGGTGGAGCAGCCGGTCTGCACGCTGATGCTGGGGCCCCGCAGGTTGACCTTGTAGGACACCCGGGTCGGCAGGAAGTCCTTGTCGTTGCCGATGGAGGTCTGAAACGCCCCGACCCGGGCCACCAGGTCCGCGTTGGGCAGCAGATTGTGCAGCAGGTACGAGCTCTCCCCCACCCCGGCGTAGACACCTGTCACCGGTGTCGTGGAGTCGAACGAGTGACCGGCGTGCTCCAACGCCTCCCAGGCGCACTCCAGGAAGATCCGGTGCTGCGGGTCGAGCAGCTGCGCCTCACGGGCCGAGAACCCGAAGAAGCGGGCGTCGAAGCCGGCCGGGTCGTCGAGGACGCCGAGGGCACGGACGTAGTCGGGGTGGTTGAACTCCTCCGGTGCGACGCCGTCGGCGATCAGGTCGGTGTCGTCGAGGGTGGTGAGCGATTCGACCCCGTCGCGCAGGTTGCTCCAGAAGGCGTCGAGGGTGGCGGCCCCGGGAACCCGGAGCGCCATTCCGACGACGGCGATGGCGGTGTCGGGCAGCGTACGTTCCTCGGTCATCATGCGTCCCCCCTGTCGTGATGCCGGCCCGGCCGACGTCGCTGTGTGCGCGCCCGTTGGATGGCGGCGCGTGTCTCGGCGCGGTGGTGCGCGGCGGACATCGCCGGCGTCCGGTCCCCGGACGCCAGGTGCCGGGCGAGTGCCCGCACTGTGGGGTGGCGGAACAGCTCCACCACCGGCACCGTGCGTCCCAGCCGCTCGGACAGGTGCGTCTGCACCCGCATCACGAGCAGCGAGTGCCCACCGATGTCGAAGAAGTTGTCGTCGACGCCCACCTCGTCGACCACCAGCACGTCGCGCCAGATCGCCGCCACCGCGCGCTCCAACTCGCTGCCGGGCACACCCACCCCGGCATGGGTCGGGGCGGCGGGCGGCGCGAGGGCGGCGCGGTCGACCTTGCCGCGCTCGCTGCGTGGCAGGCGGTCCAGCGTGACGATCGTGGCCGGCACCATGTACCCGGGCAGCCGGTCGGCCAGGTGCGCGCGCAGCAGCGCCACGTCCACGTCGCCGGGCGTCACGTAACCGACCAGCGTGGGTCGGCCCGGCACGTCCTCGCGCAGCACCGCCGCCGCCTCCCCGACCGCGGGGTGGGCGCCGAGCGCCGCCTCGATCTCGCCCAGCTCGATCCGGAAGCCGCGCACCTTGACCTGGTCGTCCTCCCGGCCGAGGAACTCGAGCACCCCAGCGACACCGAGGCGGACCCGGTCCCGGGTGCCGTACATGCGGTCGCCGGGCGGGCCCCACGGGTCGGGCAGGAAGCTGACGGCGGTGCGGGCCGGGTCCCCGACGTAGCCCTGCGCCACCCCCGGTCCGCCGAGCCACAGGTCCCCCGGGACCCCGCGCGGCACCGGCCGCAGTCCACGATCGAGGACGTACGCCCGCACGCCCGGCAGCGGCAGTCCCACCGGGACGCTGCCGGTGACCGGCTCCCGGTCGCCGCCCGGCTCGTGCACTGTGGCGGTGATGGTGGCCTCGGTCGGGCCGTACGCGTTGAGCCAGCGCACCTCCGGCGCGGCGGCGCGCCACTGGGTGAGCCGTCCCGCGTCGACCCGCTCGCTGCCGACCACGACGAGCCGCAGGTCCGGACAGGAGGCGGGCGGGTGACGGTCCAGCACCGCCACCCACTCGTGCCAGTACGACGCCGGCAGGTTGAGCACTGTGAGTCGCTCCCGGCGGGCCAGCGCGGTCAACTCGTCGAGACCGGGCACCGGCCCGGCCGGCGGCAACACCACGGTCCCGCCCCGGATCAGCGTTCCGAACAGCTCCTCGGCGGCCACGTCGAAGCCGAGCGCGGCGAACTGGAGCACCCGGTCAGTGTGGGTGAGCGCGTAGTGCCCGGCCACCGCCTCCAGGGTGTGCACCAGGTTGCGGTGGCTGACGCGGACGCCCTTGGGTTGCCCGGTGGTGCCCGAGGTGTAGAGCACGTACGCCGTCGCCGACGGGTGCACCGGCGGGCCAGCGGCGGCCGGGGCGGCGAGCACCGCGTCCTCGATCGCGACGAACGGCAGGTCGACGGCGGGCGGGCGGGTCTCGCGGGAGCCGAGCAGCAGCACCGCCGACGAGTCGGCGAGGACGTGCGCCAACCGCCTCGGCGGGATCGCCGGGTCCAGTGGCACGTACGCGGCCCCGGCGCGCAGGACGCCGAGCAGCGCCGCCGGCCAGTCGGGGCTGCGCTCCAGCAGGACGGCGACGGTGTCACCGGGGCGTACACCCCGGGCGGTCAGGTGGGCGTGCACCGCGGCGGCACGGCTGTCCAGCTCCGCGTGGCTGACCTGCCGGTCGCCCTGCACCAGCGCGGGGCGCTGCTGCCAGCGCGCCGCGGCGGCGGCGACCAGGCCGTGCAGAGTCGACGCGGTCGGCGCGTAGGTCGACCCGCCGACCGTCGGGACCGGCTCGGGGCCGGGCAGCAGGTCCAGGGTGGACACCGGGGTGTCGGGGGTGCTCAGCGCCGACTCCAGCAGGGTGCGGTAACTGTGCGCCAGCCGCTCGGCGGTGTCCCTGTCGAACAGGTCGACGTCGTACTCCACGGTGCCGCGCAGCTCGCCCGTGGCGCTGGGCACCTCGTCCCAGGCCACCGTGAGGTCGAACTTCGCCACCCGGCCGGGTGGCTCGGTCACCCCGACCGACAGACCGGGTACCGCGTCGGTCCGCTCGGGCAGGTTCTGTGCCGACAGCATGACCTGGAACAGCGGGGTACGACTGGGGTCGCGTGGTGGCCGGACCGCCTCGACGACCTGCTCGAACGGGACGTCCTGGTGCTCGTACGCGCCGAGCACCGCGTCCCGCGCCCGGGCCAGCACGTCGACGAAGGTCTCGGTGTCCTGCCAACGGGTCCGCAGCACGACGGTGTTGACGAAGAAACCCACAAGGTCGTCGAACTCGGAGCGGGTGCGCCCGGACACCGGGCTGCCGACACTGACGTCGCGGACGTCCGCGTACCGGCCCAGCACCAGCTGGAACGCGGCGAGCAGCACCATGAACCGGGTGACGCCGTGCCGCCGTCCCACCGCGTCGAGGCGTTCGACGAGGGCGGCGGGCAGCCGTACGTCGAACGTCTCTCCCCGGTGTCGGGCGGTGGCCGGGCGGGGACGGTCGGTCGGGAGGTCCAGTGCCGCGGGCGCACCCGCGAGCTGGTCCACCCAGTACGCGAGCTGGGTCGTCCGCGCGTCGCCGGCCAGCAGGGCGCGCTGCCACAGGGTGTAGTCGACGTACTCGACGGTGAGCGGGGCCGGTGCGGGCGTGCCGATGGTCCGGGCGGCGTAGAACGCGCCGAGGTCACGGATCAGCACGCCGATCGACCAGCCGTCACAGACCGCGTGGTGCAGCGTCATCAGGAGCATCGCGTGCTCGTCGGTCAGCCGGACCAGGTGCCAACGGGCCAGCGGCCCGGTGGCGAGGTCGAAGGGTCGGGCGGCGGCGTGGCGCAGGAGGGCGTCGGCCTGCTCGTCACGGTCGGCCCGGTCGCGCAGGTCGTCCACTGTGAGGACGGCCGCTGGCTCGTCGTCCACGACCTGCCAGGGCTCGCCCTCGATCGTCACCAGCCGGGTCCGCAGCGCCGCGTGCCGCGTCACCAGCCCCCGCAGGCCGGCGTCGAGGGCGTCGACGTCGAGCGGGCCGTCCACTGTGAGCACGAGCGGCACCGAGTAGACCGCCTGACCGGCGTCGAGCCGGTCGAGGAACCACAGCCGCTGCTGGGCGTACGACAGGGGGTGCGGCCCGGGGCCGGCGGCCGGCACCGGAGGGCGTGCGTCGTCCGGGTCGGCGTCGGCGACGCGCGCCGCGAGCGCGGCGACGGTGGGCGCCTCGAAGGCGGCGCGGACGCCCAGCCGCACGCCGGCGGTGGCGGCGATCCGCGCCACCATCTGCGCCGCGAGCAGCGAGTGGCCGCCGAGGGCGAAGAAGTCGTCGGCGGCGGACACCACCGGCACGCCGAGCAGGTCCTGCCACGTCCGCGCGACCAGTTCCTCGATCGGGCCGCTGGGCGGCACGCCGTCGGCGGCCCGGACGCCGTGGTGCGCGTCGGGCGCGGGCAACGCTCGGCGGTCCACCTTGCCGTTAGGGGTGACCGGCAACGCGGCCAGCGGCACGTACCAGGTCGGCACCATCGCCTCGGGCAGCCGGGCGGCGAGGTGGGCGCGCAGCTCACCCGCCGGGACCGGGGCGTCGTCCGGGACGACGTAGGCGACGAGCCGACGTTCGTCGCCGTCGCCGTGCACCGTGACGGCGGCCGCCCGGACGCCCGGGCAGGTGGTGAGGGTGCTGGCGATCTCGTCCGGCTCGATCCGGACACCACGGATCTTGACCTGCTGGTCGGCCCGGCCCAGGCACTCCAGTTGACCGTCCTCGCGCCACCGCACCACGTCACCAGTGCGGTAGACGCGGGCGCCGGGCTCGAACGGGCTCGGCACGAACCGCTCGGCGGTCAGGTCGGGCCGGCCGACGTACCCGTGTGCGAGACCGGCACCGCCGATGAACAGCTCCCCCGGAGCGCCGATGCCGGTCAGACGGCCGTGGTCGTCGAGGACGTAGAGCAGCTCCCCACCGATCGGTCGGCCGATCGGGGTCCGCGCCGCGTCGCCGGGCAGGTCGGTCACGTCCCAGGTGCTGGAGAACGTGGTGCACTCGGTCGGGCCGTACCCGTTGACGAGGCGCAGGCCCGGCAGGGCGGCGGCCAGCGTGGCGACCCGGCGGGCGTCGGCCGGCTCGCCGCCGAAGTAGAGGGCGCGCAGCGGGGCGAACATCGCCGGGTCGGCGTCCACGCACCTGTGGAACAGGGCGGTGGTGAGCATCAGCACCGTGACGCCGTGCTCGGCGAGTCGTCGACCCAGCCGGGACGGCGTGAGCACGTCGTCCTTGGGGACGCCCACCAAGCGCGCGCCGTTGAGCAGCGCACCCCACACCTCGAAGCTCGCCGCGTCGAACGACACGTTGGCCGCCTGGGCGACCGCGTCGGCGGGCCCGACGGGGAAGTATTCGGCGCGGTGAACCAGCCGGACGATCCCGCCGTGGGTGGTCTCGACCCCCTTCGGCCGCCCTGTCGACCCGGAGGTGTAGAGGACGCAGGCCCGCTGGGTCGGGTACGTCGGCAGCCACGTCGGCACGGACCGCCCCGCGGGCAGCACCAGCCGGTCGAGCCGCAGCACCGGCAGGTCGTCGACGACGGCCACCGGACCGTCGGCGAGCAGCAGCCGCGCCCCGCTGTCACGCAGCATGAACTCCCGCCGCGCCTCGGGGTAGGACGGGTCCAGGGGCAGGTACGCCGCCCCGGTGGCGAGCACCGCGAGCATCGCCACGACGAGCTGCGCGGACGAGCCCATCGCCAGGCCGACGACACTGCCCGGGGTGACCCCGTGTCCGGTCAGGACGGTCGCCAGAGCATCCGCCTGGGCGCGCACCTCGGCGTACGTGAGGGTGGTGCCGTCGTACTCCAGAGCGACGGCGTCCGGTGTCGCCTCGGCCTGGCTGAGGAACGCCGCCGGAACGCTCGGCGGACCTGCCGTACCGCCGCCGGTGCCCCACCGGGCGATCAGCTCGCGCTCCTGCGCCGACGTGTGCACGAGGGTGGAGATCGGCGAATCGGGGTCGGTCAGGGCGTTGTCGAGCAACGTCAGGTAGTGGTCGGCGAACCGGCGCATCGTCGCGTTGTCGAACAGGTCCGGGTCGTAGGCGAGGACGCCGGACGCCAGGTCGGGCCCCGGCTCGTCCCAGAGCACGCTCAGGTCGGGCGGCACCGCCCCGGTGGTGGCGGGGGCCGCTCCCACCCCCAGTACGACCGGGCAGAGCGCGGCACGGCTCGGGTCGCGGGGTAGGCCGAGCGCCTCGGCCACCCGGTGCAGCGGGACGCCGGTGTACGGCGAGGCCGCCCGCAACCCGGCGTCGACCCGCGCGAACAGGTCGGCGGCCGACGGGTCGTCGTCCCACCTGCCGCGCAACGGCACCAGGGCGTCGTCCAGCGGCGTCGCGGTGGCCAGGTCCCGGGTGCCGGCGTGCCGGCCCAGCACCACCTGCCCCACGGCGAGCAACGGCACAGAGGGCGCGACGCCCACCGCCGCGCTCACCGCATGCAGCCGTCGGGTGGTGTCCGGGCCGACGGTGAGCGTCACCCGGTCGGTGTGCTGGCGTCGACGGGCCGGGCGGACCCGGTCGGTGACCAGGTCCAGGGTGGGTACGCCGGCCAGCCCGGCCCGCCAGTGGGCGAGCGCGTCCGCCTCCGCGGCCACCGCGCGCGACCCGGTCACTGCACCGGCTCCCCGAGACTCGACTGGCCGGCGCGCTGCCCGACCGGGTTCGTCGCCCCGGTCAGCACCCCGGCCGGATCGCTGTCGGTGACCCGGGCCACCAGCCCACCGTCGAGCGTCACCACCCGGTCGGCACCGGCCAGGGTCTCCCGGCGGTGGGCGATGGTGAGCACCGTCGCGTCGGCGAGGTCCACCGCCAGCAGCCGCTGGATGCGGGCGTCGGTCTCGGCGTCGAGGCTCGACGTGGCCTCGTCGATGAGGACCAGCTTCGCGTCCCGCAGCAACGCCCGGGCCAGGCAGAGCAGCTGTCGTTCACCGGCGCTGAGCTGTCCGCCGCCGGCGGACAGGACCGCGTCGAGACCGCCACCGTCCACGCCGAGCAGCCGGTCGGCGAGACCCACCTTGGTGAGGACGGCGGTGACCTCCGCGTCGGGGTACGCACCGGTCGGGTCGATGTTGTCCCGCAGGGTGCCGGGCAGCAGCACCGGATCCTGCGGTACCACCTCGACGGCGGCCCGCAGGTCGGCCAGCCGCAGAGTGGCGGTGTCCACCCCGTCGATGAGGATGCGCCCCTGCTCAGCTGGCACGAACCGCAGCAGCGCGGTGAACAGGCTGGACTTGCCGCTGCCGGTCCGGCCGACGATGCCGATCTTGCTGCCCGCCGGGGCGTCGAACGACACGCCGTTCAGCGCGGCCGGGCCACCCTCGGAATAGCGCAGGGTGACGTTCTCGAAGTGGACCTCGCCGGCGGTGGGCCAGCCGGCCGGGGCCGGTCGCCCGTCGGTCGGCTCGACCGGCAGCCGGGTGTAGTCGTCGACACGTTCGAAGCTCGCCAGCGACAGGTCCATCATCTGCACCGTCATCAGGCTCATCGCCAGCGCCTCCATCAGCGCGTACACGAAACTGATCCCGACACCGGCGAGCCCGGCGCCGATCCCGCCCACGGCGACGATCAGCACCCCGTACGTCAGCAGGACGACCGCGCCGAGCATGTCGAGCTTCAGGTTGAAGTGCCGCGACAGCGCGTTGACCGTGTAGTCGGCGTGGTGCGCGACGCGGACCCGCTCACCGAACGCGGCCTGGTAGCCGCGCACCCGGCTGTTCCGGCCCTCGATCGAGGTGACCCCGTCGACGGCCTCGTTGAGCAGCGCGAGCATCGGCTCGTTCGCCTGCTTCGACAGCCGGGACGCCTCGACCGTGCTGGCCCGGGTGAGCCGCTGCCAGCGGAGGTAGACCACCAGCAGCAGCGGGGCCGCCACCAGCATCAGCGGACTGGTGAAGGCCAGCGCCGCCAACGGCACGACCAGGCCGACGGCGACCCGGAGGGTGTCCATCGTGGTCTCCGGCAACTCCAGGTCGATGGTCTCCATGTCACCGGAGAACCGCGCCAGGACGCGTCCGGAGGAGTTGCGGTCGAAGAACGACAGCGGGGCCCGGAAGACCCGGTTCAGCATCGACCCGTGCAGGTTCTGGCCGGCGGACACACCCCGGGCGAAGGCGAAGCTGAACAGCCCGCGATCCAGCACGAGCGCCAGCAGACCGATGGCGGCGAACACGCCCGCGTAGTACAGCGTGTCCTGTCCGGCGTGCTCGGTCCAGTGGCCGAGCCAGAACGACGAGCCGCCCAGGACGGCCTGCCCGCCGACTGCCAGGCCGAGCAGGACGACAGCGAGGAGGCCGGGGGTCAGCACCTGCAGGTAACGGCGGTAGGTGGCGGAACCGACCTTGCCGGCGCGGACCGTCTCCTCCTCGTCCTCGGCGGCCATTTCCTCGGCCACCTCGTCCAGCGCGGCGCCGTCCGGGTCGGACGGCGTCGCGGCCTCGGCGGCCATGGCCGGCAGCAGGTCCGGCATCTGCGCGGCGACGTCGGCGAACCGGCCCGCCGCGACCACCCGGCCGCCGTCGAGGACCACCACCCGGTCGGCCCGTCGGGCCACGTCGAGGCGGTGGGTGGCAACGATCCGGGTACGCCCGGCGAGCACCCCGTCGAACAGCGCCTCCAGGATGGTGCCGGCGACCGCGTCGTCGACGGCGCTGGTCGGGTCGTCGAAGAGGTAGACGTCGGCGTCCTCGTAGGCGGCGCGGGCCAACGCGATGCGCTGCCGTTGCCCGCCGGAGAGGTTCACGCCCCGCTCGCCGATGGCCGTGCCGTCGCGGGCCGGCATCGCCGCCAGGTCCGCCTCCAGGGCGGTGGCGCGGACGACCGCCGCGTACCGGTCCGGATCGTCGGGCGAGAAGCAGCGGATGTTGTCGACGACGCTGCCCTGCATGATCCAGGGGCGCTGCGGCAGGTAGACGGCGCTGCCGCCGACCTGGGCGGTACCCGCGACCGTCGGCAGCGCCCCGGCCAGCGCCGCGAGCAGCGCGGACTTGCCGCTGCCGACCCGGCCCAGCACGCAGATCAACTCACCGGGCGCGACCCGCAGGTCGACGCCGGTCAGGACCGGCCGGGCGTCCGCGTCGGCCCCGGGCCAGGTGAACGACGCCCCGTCGAGGTCGACCGCCCCGGCCGGCGCGTCGTCATCGGTCGACGCCTCGGCGGTGTCCGGGGCCCGCAGGAAGGTCGTCACCTTCCCGAACGCCACCCGCCACTCGTTGCGCATGTCCAGGTAGCGCACCAGCTCAGGCAGTTGGGACCGGAGGACGGTGAGCACGGCGATCGCCGCGAACACGTCGGCCGCCTTCAGTTCGTTGCCCAGCGCCGCGTACGTGACCAGAGTGGCCATCACCATCAGCACCGGCGCGGCGGCGTTCACCAGGTAGAGCGTGGCGAGCCGCTTCTGCCGGCGGACCAGCAACGCGTTGAGCGTCGCGCGTTCCCGGCCGACAGCCCGCTCGGCGACGTCCTCCCAGCCGTGGGTGCGCAGCGTCCGCATGGCCCCCAGGTACTCGCCGACCAGCCCGATCCGGACGCCGTTCGCGTCCCGGATCGCCGGCACCAGCGCGAAGACCCTCTCGTTGGCCACGTGCGACAGCCACAGGCCGGCGATGAGGATGACGATGCCCACCAGCGCCGCCCAGCCCAGCAGCACCCACAGGACCACGCAGGAGCCGGCGATGCCCAGCGGCACCGCCCACGCCATGTGCGTGAACGCGACCCGCCCGACCCTCCGGGCGTCGGACGAGGCGAGGGTGATGACCTCCCCGGAGGGGTGGGCCAGTCGGGCGCCGCGGTCCATCCGCAGGTACTTGCGCAGGATCTCGGTCCGCAGCAGCGCGGTGATCGAGTGCGCGGTCTTCCACACCTCGGACCACTGGTGCTTGTGGCTCAACGCGTCCAGGACGTAGAAGCCGGCCAGGCCGGCGGCGATCAGCAGACCCTCCACCACCGGGCCCCGGCCGTCGCCCTCGAACCAGGCGATCAGCTCCCGCACCAGCAGCGGCCCGACGGTCGCGCAGGTCTGGTAGGCCAGGAAGATCAGGCCCGCCCACCAGAACCGCCGGCGGTAGGTCTGGTAGAGGGCCCGCCGCAGCCCGTCCGGTTGGTCCCGCCGGGCGGCCCAGGCACGCTCGAAGACCGGGGTCACCCGCTCCAGGTGGTCGTACCGGGGCGGCGTCAGGCTGTCCGACAGCTTCAGTGGTCGGCGCAGGGACGCCTTCACCAGGATCGAGGGCCATTGGACGAAGAGTCGGGACAGCACTCCCGCGTCCTGTTCGGCACTCGGGCGGACCGGTGTGGTGGTTGTCGACACGGTGCGTCTACTCGTTTCCAGCGAGGGCGAGCGGAGCGAACCCGTAGGCGCGCTCCAGGGCGGTACGGACACTGTCCGGCAGATAGCGGCGCATGGCGTCGAACTCGCGGGCGCGGCTGAACTTGCTTGACTCGGCGAACCGGGGACGTTGCTCCAGCCAGTTCGCCACCGTCAGGGCGGCGAGGTCGGTGTACTGGCCGGCGCTGACACCGACGCAACCGCCCGAGCGGTCCTCGAGCAGGAACGGCGGGCCGTCGAAGGCGGCGTCGAAGAGGGCGCTGCGGGTGACGGTGCCGAACAGGTACGCCAGCGTCTCCGCCTCGGCACCGATCAGCTCCCGCACGGCGGGCCGCAGCTCGTGCGGGATCGCGCCGGTCGGGAAGATCTCCGTGCCGTACACCGAGTGGAACAACCCCGCGTCGCACAGCTCCTGCCGCGACCCCCACTGGGCCAGCAGGTCGTGCACGCCGCGCAGATGCGCCAGCAGGTTGGCCTCCGAGTGCGCCAACTCGGCCACCCCGTGCGACTCCAGGAAGGCGATCTTCTCGGCGAGCCCGCTCACGCCGCCTCCCGACTGCCGTACGACCCGGTCATCGCCACCAACGTCTTGCGCGGCCCGGTGAAGCTGGACCGGCCGTGCGCCATCGCCATGTTGTCGACGACCAGCAGGTCACCCTGCTGCCAGGGGAAGGCCAGGGACTCCGCGTCGAACGCGGCGCGGATGGCCGCGAGGTCGGCGTCGGTGATCGGGCTGCCGTCACCGAGGTACGCGTTACGCGGCAGGTCCTCCTCGGCGAGCAGTTCCAGCAGCGCCTCCCGGGTGGCCTCGGGCAGGTTGGAGACGTGGAACAGGTGGGCCTGGTTCATCCAGACCGTCCGCCCGGACACCGGGTGCACGGTGACGGCCTGGCAGGTCTCGGTGGTCCGCAGCGCGCCGTCGTCGAACCACTCGTAGGTGATGCCCCGCTCGCGGCAGAATTCCTCCACGGCCTCCCGGTCCATCCCGGGGAACGTCTCTTGCCAGGACACCCCGAGACCGACCCGGTAGTTGCGCACGTACCGCACACCGTGCCGCTCGAAGCGCTCGCGCACCTCGGCGGGGATGCGCTGCCAGACGGCGTGGCTGTCGGCGAGCGGAGTCTCCCCGCCGGTCTGCGCCGGGATGTTCGAGTAGAAGAACAACCGCCGGGGCCACACGCTTGTGTACGCCATCTCGTTGTGCAGCGGGATGACCTCGCTGGCCGGGTACTCGGTGGAGGTGTACACGTCGCCGACCTTGCTGCGCGGCGTCGACCGGTAGGTGTACTCGGCCATCTCCTCGCCGAAGACCTTGACGAAGGCGGAGAAGGCCGGCGCGTCCGGGGCGTCGAACCCGCGCAGCAGGACAGCGCCGTGGCTGTCCAGTCGGTCGTTGATCAGGTCGAGGTGCTCGGTGGCCCATTGCGCCGGCGAGATGCCGGGCGAGGTGGCCTCGATGCAGGCCACCCGGTTGCGCTCCGGGAACAGGCAGCTCTCTTTCACGTGGTCCATGTCGGAGGTCCTTCCGCGTACGTCGGGTCGTGGTCCGGGTCAGTCGGCGTCCGGCCGGACGAACGACCGGAGGGCGGCCAGGGTCAGGGCGGCGAGCCGCTCGATGCTCGTCCGCTCGTTGAGGTTCTTGCTGTACTTCAGGTGCAGGCTGAGCTCGCCGTTGGCGAACCGCGCGAACACCTGGAGCCGGTGCATGCGTTGCAGCTTCGGCATCGGCCAGGAGTCGTCCATGGCCGGCCCGAGCAGCGGCGACTCCTCGGGCTCGTGGGCGAACTCGCCCCAGTTGTTGAGCAGGATGTCCGGCTTGCCGAGCGGAGCGAGCGCGTCCGCCACCGCCGGATGCCCGCCGAGGTAGCGCAGCAGGCCGAAGGCGAGGCCGCGCCGGGGCACCGCCTCGATCTGCTCACGGACCGACTCCAGCAGGGCCCTCGGGCCGGGCTTCTCGGGTCGGCGGACGAGCCGGGGTGAGGTCATCGAGAAGCGGCCGATGGCACGGGACAGGTCGAGGTCCTGACCGCCCATCTCCCGACCCCGGGCGACGAGGTCGACCAGGATCGACGACTGACCGGACCAGTCGGTGAAGCCCTGGAGAGTGGCGGCCAGCAGCGCGTCGTTGACGCTCAGGCCGTACTCCTGCGGCACCAGCCGGCGCAGCGCGGCGGTCTCCTCCGCGTCGAGCCCGACCACCACCGTCGCCTCCGACGACATGCAGTCGTCTCCGTCGGGGTGGTCCAACGGCCAGGTCGGGACGGGTTCCTTGGCCAGCGCCGTCCAGTACGCGATGTCCTCGGTCAACTCGGTGCCATGGGCGAGCGCGTCCAGGTTGCGCGACCACTCGGCGAACGACGCCGTCGGCAGCGGCAGGCGCGGCTCCTCGCCGGCCTCCACCGCCAGGTACGCGGTCTGGAGATCCGCCATCAGGACGTCCCAGGAGCTGTTGTCCATCAACTGGTGGTGGACGATCACCACGAGCAGATCGGGACGGTCGCCCCCGAAGCGGACCAGGGCGACCTGGAGCAGCGGCCCGTTCTCGATGTCGAGCTTGCGGTGCAGGGTGCGGTCGAGGCGCCGGAAGGCGACCTCCTGGTCCGCCGGGTCGAGGGCGGACAGGTCCACGTTGGTGAACGGCGTGGGCTGGTAGGGCTCGTTGACCCGGACCGACAACCGGCCCCCGGGTCGGGGGAAGCTGATCCGCAGCGAGTCGTGATGGCTGATCACCGCCGCCACGGCCCGCTCCACCAGCGCCGGGTCGAGTGCCCGCAGCGCATCGAACATGAAGATGTGCGTGTACTTGTGCGGGTCGGCGAAGTTCCGCTCGGCGAAGGCAACGTGCGACGCGACGAGCGGGACCACACCGGGGTCCGTACGCCGGCCTCCGTCACCGCCCGCACCGGCGGTCGTCTGCCCACCGGCCACGGACGCGAGGCCGGCGACGGTGGGGTGCGCGATGAACTGCGCGGGCGTGATCACCACACCTGCCTTACGGGCCCGGTCCACCACCCGGATCACGTGCAGCGAGTCCCCACCCAGGGCGAAGAAGTTGTCCTCCGGACCCACCGACGGCACCCGCAGCACCTCCCGCCAGATCCCGGCGAGGACCTCCCGCGCCTTGTCGGCCGGCGTCTGCGCGGCGGTCGCGACCGAGGCGAGCGCGGCGATGGTGGGGTACGCGATGAACTGCGCGGGCGTGATCACCACACCCGCCTTACGGGCCCGGTCCACCACCCGGATCACGTGCAGCGAGTCCCCACCCAGAGCGAAGAAGTTGTCCTCCGGACCCACCGACGGCACCCGCAGCACCTCCCGCCAGATCCCGGTCAGGATCCCCTCCACCGGCCCACGCCGGGTCTCGGCGGTAGCGGTGGCAGCGGCGGTGGCCAGAGCCGCGGTGGGGGTCGACGGCGTCAACGCGGCCCGGTCGACCTTGCCGTTGGGCAACCGGGGCAGGCGGTCGACGAGCGCCACCGTCGGCACCATGTAGTCCGGCAGCCGCTCCCGCAGCGCCGCACGTAGGTCGTCGGTGGAGAGCGCGGCACCCGGCCGCAGCGCCACGTGGGCCACCAGCCGCCGGTCGTCCGCACCGTCGTCGTCGCAGAGCACCACGCACTCGCCCACGCCGTCCAGGGCGGACAGCGCCGAGGCGACCTCGTCCGGCTCGACCCGGTGCCCCCGGATCTTGACCTGGTCGCCGATCCGGCCCAGGAACTCCACGGTGCCGTCCGGCAGCAGCCGCCCCCGGTCACCGGTGCGGTAGAGCCGGTCGCCCGGCGCGCCCAGCGGGTCGGGCACGAACCGCTCGGCGGTCAACGCGGCGTCCCCCAGGTAGCCCCGGGCCAGGCCCGCACCCCCGACGACGATTTCGCCGGGCAGGCCGGTCGGCACCGGCCGCAGCCTCTCGTCGAGTACGTACAGCCGCGCGCCCGGGATCGGCCGACCGAGCGGCACCACCGCCTGGCGGCCCGCCCGGTCGATGCGGACCTCCGACACGGCGACGATGCCCGTCGTCTCGGTCTGGCCGTACATGTTGACCAGCCGGGGCGCCGTCCCCGGCGCGTTGCGGATGGCCTCGGGAAGCTCGTAGCGCAGCGGCTCGCTGGCGGTGAGCACCACCCGTGGCCGCCACCCGCCGGGCGAGGTGAGCGCCGGCAACAGGACCCGCAGGTACGACGGCACCAGGTCCAGCACCTGCACGCCGTGCGCGGTGACGAAGGTGAGCAGCGCCAACGGGTCGGCCAGGTGCGCGCGCCCGGCGACGACCACGTGGCCGCCCAGCGTCAGCGGTACGGCGAACTGCCGCACCGACGACGAGAACGCGAACGACGCGGTGTGCAGGAACACCGGCTCGTCGGGCAGGGCCAGCGCGGCCGGCAGCCCGTCCAGGTACGCGGACAGCCCGCCGTGGGTCACCACCACACCCTTGGGGAGCCCCTTGGTGCCGGAGGTGTAGACCACGTAGGCCGGGTGCTCCGGTCGCAGCGCCGGTGTCGGCCGGGGGCCCACCGGGGCCGGCAGGTCCTCGATCGTCACCACCTCGCCCGCGCCCT
Organism: Micromonospora sp. NPDC049089; assembly: GCF_040648775.1. Classification (NCBI taxonomy): domain Bacteria; kingdom Bacillati; phylum Actinomycetota; class Actinomycetes; order Micromonosporales; family Micromonosporaceae; genus Micromonospora; species Micromonospora sp. NPDC049089. The sequence goes on along the minus strand of NZ_JBEZEH010000022.1, from coordinate 30,607 downwards.
GGGGCGTACGACCCGCCAGGTCGCGGGTGGTGAGCGTCATCGCCGGCCGGGCGTCCGCCACGATCGCGGCCAACCGCTGCGCGGGGTACGCGGGGTCCAGCGGCACGTACGCGGCGCCCGTCTCCAGGACCGCCAACGCCGCCACGACGACGTCGACGCCCCGGTCGAGGTGCAGGGCGATAGTCGTTTCCGGGCCCGCGCCGCGTTCGGCGAGCACCCGGGCCAGGTCACCGCTGCGGCGGTGCAGGTCGCCGTAGGAGAGGGTCGTCTCGCCGCTGGTGACCGCCGGAGCGTCGGGTCGGCGTCGCGCCTGCTCGGCCACCCGGGCGGTGAGCGTGCGGTGCACTGCGCCATCCGGCAGCGCCGGACCGTGCGCGAGCGCGTCGAGACGCTCCCGTTCGCCCGGCAGGAGGGGATCCACGTCGAAGACGCGCTGGTCGGGGTCATCGACCAACCGGTCCATCAGCACCCCGAGGCGGCTCATCATCGCCTCGACGGTGCCCTCGTCGAACAGGTCGGTGCTGTACTCGGCGTGCCCCTCGATGCCGTCCTCGGTCTCCCACAGGTCGATCAGCAGGTCGAAGCGGGCGGTGCACTGCTCGTTGTCGATCGACGTGAGGGTGAGGCCGGGGCCCGGGTCGGGCAGGCCGCCCGGGGCGTTCTGCAACGCGAAGCGCACCTGGAACAGCGGTGAGTGGCTGAGGCTGCGGGTGGGCGCCACCGCGTCGACGACCATCTCGAAGGGGACGTCCTGGTGGGCGAACGCACCGTGCGCCGTGCTGCGGACCCGCCGCAGCACCTCGCGGAAGGTGGGGTCGCCGGAGAGGTCGACCCGCAGCGCCAGGGTGTTGGCGAAGAACCCGACGAGCTTCTCCAACTCGGTGCTGGTGCGGTTGGCCACGGGCGTGCCGACGGTGATGTCCCGTTGGCCACTGAGCTGGGCCATGAGCACGTCGAAGCCGGCCAGCAACGCCATGAACAGGGAGACCTTTTCCCGCCGCGCCAGGTCGGCCACCGCCCGGGACCGCTCGGCCGACCAACTGACGTCGTGGCGCGCTCCACGGAAGGTCTGCACCGCCGGTCGCGGCCGGTCGGTCGGCAGGTCCAGCGTGGGTACACCGTCGAGCTGCCGCTTCCACCAGTCGAGCTGGTCGTCCAGCTCGGCGCCGGTCAGCCAGGACCGCTGCCAGAACGTGTAGTCCACATAGGTGTGTGTCAGCTCGGGCAACGAGGACGGCTGCCCCTGGGCGATCTCCCGGTAGAGCGTCACCAGGTCGTCCAACAAGATGTTCAGGGACCAGCCGTCGGAAACGGTGTGGTGCAGCGTCAACAGCAGCACGTGCGAGTCGGGGCGTACCCGCACCAGGGTGCCGCGCAGCAGCGGCCCGGCGGCCAGGTCGAACGGAGTGCGCCCCTCGGCGTCGAAGAGGGCGGCCAGCCGACCCTCCGGGTCGGCGTCGCCCCGCACGTCCACCTCGGTGTACGCCACGGCGTCGACGGGCAGGAACTCCTGCACCGGTTCGCCGTCCACGGACGGGAACCGGGTGCGCAGCCCCTCGTGCCGGGCCCACAGCGCGCCGAAGGCCGCCCGCAGCGCGTCGGCGCGCAGGTCACCGTCGAAGCGCAGCGCGAGGGGCACGTTGTAGAACGCGCTGTCCTCGGCGAGCCGGTTGAGGAAGTACAGGCGTCCCTGCGCGTGCGACAACGGCACCGGGCCGGTCCTCGGGACGGCAACGAGACCGGGCCGGGGGGCCCGCCCGCCGAGCGCCTCGATCCGGGCTCCCAGGTCGGCCAGCGAGGTGGACTCCAGGAACACCGCCAGCGGCAGCTCGATGTCGAGCTTCTTGCGCAGCCGGGCCATGGCCCGGACCGCGAGCAGGGAGTGCCCGCCCAGGTCGAGGAAGTTCGCGTCCCGCCCGATCGACTCGACCGGCCGTCCCAGCACGTCGGCCCAGACCTCGGCGATGGCCTCCTCCAGCCGGCTCTGCGGAGCGGCCAGGGTGGACTCCGGCTCGGCAGCCGTGGGCGCGGGCAGGGCCGCCCGGTCCACCTTGCCGTTGGCGGCCAACGGCAGCGCGTCGAGCGTGACGACGACCTCCGGCACCATGTAGTCCGGCAGTTCCGCGCGCAGCGCGTCACGCGGGTCGTGGGCCGCGGAATCCCCGGCCGCTGTGACGTACGCGACCAACCGCTCCTCACCAGGCCGGTCGGTACGCAGCAGGACCACCGCCTCGCGGACCTGCGGCAGCCGGGTCAGGGTGGCCTCGATCTCCGCCAGCTCGACCCGGTACCCCCGGATCTTCACCTGGGTGTCGACCCGGCCCAGGCAGTCCAGTTCGCCGTCGGGTCGCACCCGGACGAGGTCCCCGGTGCGGTACATGCGCTCCCCCGGCGTCGGGGCGAACGGGTCGGGCAGGAAGCGCCCGGCGGTCAGGTCCGGCCGACCGTGGTAGCCACGGGCCACGCCGGCACCCGCCACGTACAGCTCACCGACAGTGCCGGGCGGCACCGGCAGCAGGTTGCCGTCCAGCACGTAGAGCCGCGTGTTGGCGATCGGACGACCGATCGGCACCACACCGGACAGGTCGGTGCCGTCGTGCACCTCGTGCACGCAGCAGCCGACGACGGTCTCGGTGGGCCCGTACTCGTTGACGATCCGCAGGCCCGGAGCCCGGCGCCGCCAGGCGGCGGCGGTGGTGCCGTGCAGCGACTCGCCACCGACGATCAGATAGCCGTCCGCAGCGATGGTCCGGCTCGGAACGGCCCGGTCCAGCGCCTCCAGGTGGGCCGGGGTGAGCTTGACCAGCCCGAGGTCCAGGTCGCTGCCGAGCAGCTCGGTGAGGGTCTCCAGCTCGGTGCCGTCGGCGACGAGCACCACCGGGCGCCCGGCCAGCAGCGGACAGAACAGCGTCGTCACCGACAGGTCGAACCGCAACGGCGAGACCAGGGGCGCGCCCCCGCCCTCGGCCACCCGGTACGCCCGCAGGCTCCACGCCAGGTAGTTGGTCAGGCCGCGGTGGGTGACCACCACACCCTTGGGTCGCCCCGTCGAGCCCGAGGTGTAGATCACGTAGCAGGCGCTGTCCGGGTGCGGACGCGGTAGCGGCGGCAGGTCGGCGGTTGCGTCCTCGTCGCCGTCGGGGAGCAGCACCGACGCGTCGGTGTCCGGTAGGTCCGCGAGCCGGCCCGCGCTGGTGACGACCACCCGCACCTCGGCGTCGGTGAGCATGAACCGCACCCGCTCGGCGGGCTCGCCCACGTCCAGCGGCACGTACGCGCCGCCGGCCTTGAGGGTGGCCAGCACGGCCGTGACGAGGTCGACACCCCGGTCCAGGAAGAGGCCGACGCGGGTCTCCGGGCCTACCCCGTGCCGGCGCAGCCGCGCGGCGAGGGCGTCGGCCCTGCGGTCCAACTCTGCGAACGTGACAGTCAGGTCGCCGACCAGGAGCGCGGGCGCGTCAGGGGTACGGGCGGCCTGCCGAGCGAACAGCTCGTGCGCGCGCACGTCGCCGAGAAGCGGGTCCTCGGTGCGGTTGCCGTCCACTACCGCCGCCCGGGTCTCCTCAGCGGACAGGAGGCGGGCCAACCCGACCGGGGCGTCCGGCGCGGCGGTCAGACCGGCCAGCAGAACGCCGAGGTGAGCGGTCATCCGCGCCACTGTGCGCTCGTCGAGGATGTCGGTCGCGTACTCGGCCAGCCCCCGCAGCCGGCCGTCGGCGTCCGGCCACACCTCGACCGTGAGGTCGTGCTTGCTGATCGGCAGGTGGTGTTCGACGGCCGTGACCCGCAACCCCGCCGCCTCGACCTCCAACGCCTGGTCCTCGACGAGGGCGAACATCACCTGCGCGAGGGGCGTGTGGCCGAGGTCGCGCTCCGGGTCGACCGCCTCCACCACCGTGTCGAAGGGCACCTCGCCGTACGCCATGCCCTGCTGCACGAGATCGCGGACCCGTCCCACCAGGGCCCGGAAGGTGGGCGTGCCGGAGGTGTCGACCCGCACGACGATCGAGTTGACGAAGGAGCCGACCATCGTCTCCAGCTCGACCCGGGGGCGGTTCGCCACCGGGGTCACCACCGAAACCTCGTCCTGGGCCGCGTACCGCGACATCAGCGCGGCGAACCCGGCGAGCAGCACCATGAACGGGGTGGCCCGCTCCTCCTGGGCCAGGCGGGTCACCGCCGGCCACAGGCCGTCGGGCAGGGCGAAGCGGTGCCGCTCGCCCCGGAAGGACTGCACCGGCGGGCGGGGACGGTCCAACGGCAGGTCGATGACGGGCACCGCGCCCGCCAGTGCGCGCTTCCAGTAGTCGAGCCCTTCGGCCAGCTCGGTGGCGCGGTCGGGACGACTCTCCCAGGCGGCGTAGTCCGCGTACTGCACGGTGAGGGGCGCGAGCGTGGGAGCTCGGTCCTCTGCTCCCGCGCGGTACAGCTCCAGCAGCTCGTCGATGAGCAGGCTGACCGACCAACCGTCGCAGATGCTGTGGTGCAGGGTCAGCACCAGCACGTGCGCGGTGGGCGTCTGCCGGAACAGCGCGGCGCGAGCCAGTGGCCCGTCGGAGAGCGAGAACGGACGACTCGCCTCGTCGCGTACGGCGGCCAGCACCGCCGCGTCGTCGACGGGCAGTGGGCGCGGGGTGAGGTCCACCTCGATGTCGGGCAGTATGCGCTGCACCGGGTCGCCCTCGTTCGCCGCGAACACGGTCCGCAGCGCCTCGTGCCTGTCGACGAGGGCGCGCACCGCGTCGGTGAGCACGTCGAGCCGGAGCGCACCGGTCAGGCGTAGGGCGGTCGGCACGTTGAACATCGCCGAGCCGGGGACGAGCTGGTCCATGAACCACAGCCGGCGTTGGGCCGGGGAGACGGGCAGGTCGCCACCGCGCGGCACCCGGGTGAGCGCCTCGACCGGCCGGGGGCGCCGGCCGCCGAGACGCTTCTCGAACAGGGCCCGCTTCGAGGGCGACATCGAGTCGAGGCGTGACCGGCCGGGCGAGAGTGCCGCGCTGTGTGGCGCGGGGCGGCTGGCACTCGCGTCGGTGGTCATCAGGCCACCACCCGAGCGGTGCTCTCCAGGTGCGTCACGAGGCTACGCGGCCGCATGTCCGTCCACTCGGTGGTGACGTGGTCCAGGCAGGACGCGCGGGAGGCGGGCCCGTGGGCCACCGTCCACCCGGCCGGCAGGCTGAGCGACTCGGGCCACAGCGAGTGCTGCCCCTCGTCGTTCACCACTACGAAGAAGCGTCCGTCGGGGTTGTCGAGAATGTTCACGTCTTCCTCACTCTGCGCCTGGTCCCAGGACCCGACGAGGAAGCGCTGAACCGGCACGGCGGCCAGGCAGGGACCATGGCGGTCAGACCTGCCGGCGTCGCAGTCGGGACGCGCGTCCCCAGATCGGGCGTCGTCAACTGTCGTTTGCGGAGACTTTGCTATGCGTCACTCAGAGGACGTGCGGGGTTTCACCGCCGCGTGTCTCGCTATCGGATTCCACCACGGCCACGGCCGGCCACCTGCACGTTAATCGGCTATCCGACCCGAGGCCGAGCGCCCTTTGCGGACGCAAACAAGTCGATGTCAAGCAAATTTTGGCAAGCCACGCTGAGCCCACGTCGCGCTCCCCCCCGAAGTTGCGACCCAACAGCGTTCATGAATGTAAACGCAAGCGAGGCACAGAAAACCATCAGACACGGAGCGTGTCAAGACCCTCGCCTGCCGCTGAAGTCGACCATCCCAACCGGGACGTATTTATGACAAATACTCCGCAGGTGGTTGGTCGACCGAGCACGCCGGCGGGCCCGCCGGTGCTCCGTCGAGCGGGCCTGCGGGCGGTCGGGGGGACGACCGGAATCGGCCAGAAATGCGGTGCCAGCAACACGTCTGTGCAGTACAAGGGTATTTTCGGCGGCTCTCTGGGCCGTGCGGACCGATCAAGAACGACGCCGCCGCCCACAGTGGACGAGGCGCGTCGGAAGGATCACCTGCGCGGAACGGGGAAAATCATTCATCGCGGAAATCGTGGTCACAATCCGACACGGAGACGAGTCTCACACGGCAGCCGGAAAGAACGACCGATCATCCATTGGCCGAGCAACCGAATGGTTGGACAACAGTCAATGTAATGGTTGTTAACGTGCGCAATGCGAGGCACGACAGAGAGCGCAACCGTCGCCGGGTCACAGCCCTCGCGAAGCCGTCGACCATCCAGGCTGACAAGCCGACGCGTGATCCGCCGGGCGATTCCGTTCGATTGCCGGATCCGATCAGGCCCAGACAACGCGTCGAGCGCCGGATTCCTCTGTCGCACAGGCCCGCCCCCACGCGTGCATGGCGCCGGGGATAGGCGCTCGGCGCACCCGAAGGCGCCTCCGACGCCGGGCACCCAGCTGGCCGTCGACACCCGAATCCGGGCGGACGCGTGCGCGAACCCATCGATGAGGATCAGTGTGCGTACGTGCCGAATCAGGCCCGGTGCGGCGCTGCCCCGCCTTTACCCGAGCGCCGGGATGCCGCGCGCCGGCACGGGCGACCGCCGGCACCGGACGCTTGAGCAACGGCGTTCGGAAACCCCTCGGTCAGCCCTGCAATAGCTGCCGGGCCATCACGATCCGCTGCACCTGGTTGGTGCCCTCGTAGATCTGGGTGATCTTGGCGTCCCGCATCATTCGCTCGACCGGATAGTCCCGCGTGTAGCCGTAGCCACCCAGCAACTGCACCGCGTCGGTGGTGATCTCCATGGCGGCGTCGGAGGCGAAGCACTTGGCCGCCGCGCCGAAGTAGGTGAGATCCGCGTCGCCGCGCTCCGACTTGCCAGCAGCCGCGTACGTGAGCTGCCGGGCCGCCTCGAGCTTCATGCCCATGTCGGCCAGCATGAACTGGATCCCCTGGAACTCGGCTACGGCCTTGCCGAACTGGCGACGCTCGGCCACGTACCCCTTCGCGTAGTCGAGCGCGCCCTGCGCGATCCCGACGGCCTGCGCGGCGATCGTGACCCGGGTGTGGTCCAGGGTCTTCATCGCGGTCGCGAAGCCGGTGCCCTCCGCGCCGATCATCCGGTCGGCCGGGATCCGCACGTTGTCGAGGTAGACCTCGCGGGTGGGCGAGCCCTTGATGCCGAGCTTCTTCTCCGGCGCGCCGAAGCTCACCCCGGCATCGGACTTCTCGACCACGAAGGCCGAGATGCCCCGGGACCGGGCGGACGGGTCGGTGACGGCGAATACGGTGTAGAAATCGGACACCCCGGCGTTGGTGATCCAGCGCTTGACACCGTTGAGCACCCAGTGATCCCCGTCACGTACCGCCCTGGTGGTCATGGACGCCGCGTCACTGCCCGCCTCGGGCTCGGAGAGGCAGTACGAGAACATCGCCTCACCGGCCGCGACCGGCGTCAGGTAGCGAGCCTTGAGGTCGGCGGAACCGGACAACAGGAGCGGCATGGTGCCGAGTTTGTTCACCGCCGGGATCAGCGAGGACGACGCGCAGGCACGGGCCACCTCCTCGATCACGATGGCGGTGGCCAGCGCGTCCGCGCCCGCGCCGCCGTACTCCTCGGGGATGTGCGGTGCGTGGAAGTCGGCCGCTCGCAGCGCGTCGTAGGACGCCTTGGGGAATTCCCCCGTCTCGTCGGCCTCCGCGGCGTGCGGAGCCACCTTCGCGGCGCAGACATCTCGCACGGCTTCCCGGATCGCCTGGTGCTCTTCCGGCAACCGGTAGACGTCGAACGACTCCCCTGCGGCCATCTCGGCCCTCCCCTTCACCACTATCATGCGCAGTCTGTGACGACTCCTGACCGCCGACGGCGCAGACTGAAGACTAGCGACTGCAGTTCAGGTGATGTTACCGGCGCGTAGGTATGGGCAGGACGGCGCACCTAACGCGCTCAGCGATGATGGAGATTGAGACAGTGAGCCACCCTCCGGTGCCCCGCCCAGGCGCCGCAGCAGAATGCGACGCGACGACGCGGCGCCAGCGCGAGCGGAGAAGACAGGCGTGACGATCCCCTACCCCACCATCCAGCCGACCCCCGCCATCGCCGCGGTGACCCCGCCCTCGGGCGCACCCCGGCCGCGGGTGACGTTCCTAGGGACTGGTTACCTCGGTGCGACGTACGCCATCTGCTACGCAGAACTGGGCTACGAGGTTCTCGGGTTCGACGTCGACGCCGACAAGATCGCGATGCTGAACGCCGGTCAGGTGCCGATCCACGAGCCCGGCCTGGACGAGCTGCTCCGGCGCAACCTCGCCGCCGGTCGCCTCCGGTTCAGCACCGACATCGCCGAGACCGCCGAGTTCGGTGACGTGCACTTCATCTGCGTCGGCACCCCGCAGCGGGCCGACGGCATGGGCGCCGACCTGTCGTACGTCGAGGCGTCGGTCACCAGCCTCGCGCAGCACCTGACCCGCAAGGCGTTGATCGTCGGCAAGTCCACCGTGCCGGTCGGCACCGCCGAGTGGGTCGAGCAACTCGTCGGCAAGCACACCCCGAACGACCTGGACGTCGAGGTGGCGTGGAGCCCCGAGTTCCTCCAGGAGGGCTTCGCCGTCGACGACGTCCTGCGGCCCAACCGGATCGTGGTCGGCGTCAAGAGCGAGTGGGCCAACGGCATGCTCTACGCCGCGCACAAGGGCGTGTTCGACCTGGCCGCCACGGAGGACCGCGAGGTGCCCCTGGTGGTTACCGACTTCTCCACCGCCGAGCTGGTCAAGGTCGCCGCGAACGCCTTCCTGGCCACCAAGATCTCCTTCATCAACGCGATGGCCGAGGTCTGCGAGGCCTCCGGTGGCGACGTCACCCAGCTGGCCCGCGCGATCGGCTACGACCCGCGGATCGGCAACCGGTTCCTCCAGGCCGGCCTCGGCTTCGGAGGCGCCTGCCTGCCCAAGGACATCCGGGCCTTCCAGGCCCGCGCCCAGGAGCTGGGCGCCGGCGAGGCGCTGCGCTTCCTCCACGAGGTCGACCTGATCAACCTGCGCCGGCGTACGCGGGTGCTCCAGCTCGCCGCAGACCTGCTCGGCCGCCGCTCCGGCCCGGCCGGCCCGGACTTCTCCGGCACCCGGATCGCCGTACTCGGCGCCACCTTCAAGCCCAACACCGACGACGTCCGCGACGCCCCGGCGCTCGCCGTCGCCGCGCTGCTGCACAAGGCCGGCGCCGACGTGCACGTGTACGACCCGCAGGGCACCGAGAACGCCCGCCGCGCGGTCCCCGAGTTGACGTACGAGAGCAGCATCAACGAGGCGGTCAACGAGGCCGACCTGGTCTGCGTCCTCACCGAGTGGGCCGACTTCCGCAACGCCGACCCGGTCGCCCTCGGCGAGTTGGTCAAGGGCCGCAAGGTCGTCGACGGCCGCAACTGCCTCGACCCGGCACTCTGGGCCCAGGCGGGCTGGGAGTACCGGGGCATGGGTCGCCCCTGACCCAACGGACGCCCCGCCGGCCGGCCATCGAGCATCTCGATGGCCGGCCGGTGTCGTTGTTTGCCCCGGACCCGCCGACAAGAGTCGAAATCCGCGCCAGCTTTGGGCATGCTGCGACAGTGGGAGTCCACAGTGCGGGTGGAGGGGTGTCGTGGCGACCTTTCAATGCTCCTCGTGCGGCCGGGAGATCAAGCCGGCCGTTCGATGCCCGCACTGTGGGGCAGATCAACCACAGTGGGCCGAGCACCTGGCCGACATCGAGCGTTCGATCGCGGAGATGAAGGCGCGCGACGCCGCCATCGCCCGCGAGCAGCGGCAGATCGCCGCCAAGATGCAGGCCGCGCTCTTCCAGCGGGACATCCTCGCCCACGCCAGCGAGGAGCGGCTCAAGCAGGCCACCCGGCCACGCCGGGTGCTGCGCCGCCGCCCCGGCCGGCGACCACCGACTGCCACCATGGGCGCGCCGCCCCGGGTGCCCCGCCAGGGCACTCCGCCCGCCCCCGAGGACCCGCCGCCGCCCCCGCCCCGGGCCGCCTGGCTGGACGTGGACGACCCGGAGCACCCGCCGGAGGCGTCCTCGCGGGAGGTGCAGAACATCCCGCTGGGGCTGGGCGCGCTGCTGCTCGGCGTGGCCGCCGTGGTCTTCGCCGCGGTGGCCACCAGCTCGATGGACGCGCTGGCCCGGCTCGGCATCCTGCTCCTGGCCACCGTGCTGATGCTGCTCGCCCCGCCGGCACTGGCCCGGCGCGGGCTCACCTCGACCGCCGAGACCATCGCCGCGGTCGGCCTGCTGCTGGTGCCGCTCGCCGGCAACGCCCTCTGGGCGGTGGACCGGATCGGCGTCGGCGGCGGCTCGGGCACGGTCTTCGCCGGGGTGATCTTCGCGGTCACCGCCGGCGTCGCATTCGGGTACGCCGGTTGGACCGGTCTGCGCGCGCCCCGCTTCGCCACCGTGCTCGCCGCCCAGCCGGTGCTGCCGCTGCTGGCGTACGACCAGATCACCGGCCCGGGCGGCTGGGCGCTGGTGCTGGCCCTGGTCGCCCTCGTCGACCTCGGCCTGGCCCGCTCCAGCGTGACCGTCGAACGCCAGGTCCGGCAGGACCTGCCATCGCCAGGCACGCCGCCCGCGCCCCGCCAACGAGACGCCGAGAGCAGGCCGGAGGGCGACCCGGAGGAGGCCGCCGAGCTGATCGACGCCAGCGGCGGCGCGACAGACCCGCAGCCCACCAGGCCGGTGCCCGGCCTGCGTGAGCTGACCTGGTTGCTGCACGCCCTGGCGGTCGCCGTCTCGCTGGCGTACGCGGTCACCGCCCTGCTGCGGGCACAGACCGTGCCGACCGCTACCGGCGCCGGGGTGGTGCTGCTGCTGGCCTCCGTGATCGGGCTGGCCGGCGCGTTGGTGCTGCGGCGCCCGCCGCTGCCGGACGTCGCGGCCGGCATCGTCACCCTGGCGGTGATCGGCTCGCTCAGCCGGATCGCCTCGGTGGCACTCCCCGGCCGGGCGCTGCTGCTGATCGCGGCGGTCATCACCGTGACCGGGCTGGCGGTGCGCGCGGTCCCGGAGGCGGCCCGACGTGGCCCACAGTTGGCCTCAGCGGTGGCGCTGACCGTCAGTGGTCTGGTGGTCGCCGGCGGCGCGCTACGCGCCGGGGTGGCACCGGTCCGGGCGGCACTGCCCGCCTGGAACCCCGACCTCAGCCGATACCCGGGCGAGCTGGCCGCCGCCGTCGGGCCAACGACCTGGCAGCTCGCGGGTGCCGCGTTCCTGCTCACCATCGCGGCGGTGCTAGCCCTGCCCACCGAGATCCGCCGGGAGTTCGCGGTCGCCGGCGCGGCGCTGACCGCGCTCGCCGTTCCAGCCTCGTTCGGTCTCGGCTGGGCGACGGCCCCCTGGCCAATGGTGATCACCGCGATCGGCATCGGGGTCATCGGGCTGTCCGCCCGCACCGACCGAGCCGCTGTGGCGCACGCCATCGGCGCGGCCGTGGTCGGCCTGTTCAGCGCGGGTGCCAGCCTGGCCAGCCCCACCCTCACCGCCGCGGTCCTGATCACCCTGTTCGCGGCCGGCACGCTTGTCACGCTGGCGCCCCGGATCCGGATCGCCTCGGCCGCCTCCGAGACGGTCACCGCCTGGGCCGCCGGTGGGGCCGCGTTCGCGCTGCCCGGGGCGGTGGCGGCGTTCGTGGCCGCGACCATGCCGAACGACCCGCTCCTCACCCCGGCGAGCCTGCGCGAGGTGACCGTTCCGATCCTGGCGGCCAGCTTCCTGGCGGTCTGCGTGACACTGGGCTACGCGGCCGTCGTGCAGGTCTCCCAGCGCCACATCCCCGTTCCGCTGTCGGTGGGCACCGGGCTGGGCGCGCTGATGGTCACCGCCGCCGCGTTCGGGGCGCCCGGCGCGACCGTCGCCGACGCCTGGGTGGGCGCGCTCCTGCTGGTCGCGGCGGTGCTGCTCTTCCTGGCCCCCTCCATCGACGCCGGCCGTCGAGCCGACCTCACCCTCGACGGCTCGGACCTGGCCGCTGCGGCGGTCACCACCGCCCTGATCGCCACGCTGGTACGGATCGGGGCGGTGCTCGCCCCCGGCGGGCAGCTGGCGGTGGCCGCCGCACTGCTCCTGGTGGTCGCCGTGGCCGCCCGCAGCATGCCGGAGGAGTGGCGACGCGGTCCGATCCTCGGCCTCACCGTCGGCGGCGTCCTGATCGGCGTCCTCGCCGGCTGGACGGCGGTGCGCGGCGGGGTCGGCGTGCTGGCCACCCCCGGCCCGATCTGGAGGGGCGACCTGAGCGACTGGCCGGCCGCCCCCGTCGGCGGTGCCACCTGGCAGGCGCCGGTCGCGCTGGCACTGCTGGCCCTCGCCGCCGGCATCCTGCTCCCGCCGCCGTGGCGCTGGGACGTGTCCGGTGTGGCGGTGGTGCTCGCCACGATCGGCGCACCGGCCGCATTCGATCTGGCCTGGTGGTCACCGGTGCTGGTCGGCGGAATGGTCGCCACCGTGTTCGGCATGGCCGCGGTGGCCACGGAGGAGGCACGCGCCGGGCTGTCCCGGGCCACTGTGGCCGGGGTCGTCGCGCTGCACGCCGCCGGCGCCGGACTGGTCCGCCCGTGGACCACGGCCCTGGCGCTGGGCAGCATCGCGCTGATCGGCGTGGTGGTGGCCACACTGGCCCGCGTCCTCGCCGGTCCACAGGTCGCCGACATCGACACCGAGGGCATGCCGCCGCACCTGGCGCAGATCGGCGGCGCGGCGATCGGTGCCGCCCTGCTGGCCCTCCCGGGTGCGGTGGCGGCACTGTCCGCCGAGTTCGACCACTCGGCGCAGGTGGTGCTGACCGCCGCGCTGGCGGCGACCAGCCTCGGCCTGGCCGCCGTGGCAGCGGTCCGCCGACTGGTGCCGCAATATCTGCCCTGGGTCAGCGTGGCGGTCGTCGGCGGGGCCACCATCAGCGCCCTCGCCGCCATCCCCACCGGCCTCGCCGCAGGCGTCTACGCGGCCGCCGCCGCCCTGCTCGGCGTACTGGCCGAACTGATCCGCGCGGCCACCGTGCCGCCCACCGGCGCGGCCCAGCCGGTCCGGCGCTGGGCGGTCCGACTCGACGGGGCCCTGCGGCGGCTGCCGGACGACGCGGAACGACGGCGGTGGCGGGTCAACCCGGCCGCGGGTGCGTTGGCCGCGGCGGCGCTGCCGACCGCCCTGGCGCTCGCCTCGATAGCACCCGCGCTGGTCACCGCCCTGGTCGAGCCGCACCGCACACTCACCCGGATCTGGCAGGGCCCGCCGCCGGAGCTGCTCACCCCTCCACCGGACGTGGTCAATCCGACCCACGTACTGACGGCGTTGCTGCTCACCGCGACCGCCGCGCTGGCCGCCACCGGGTTCAGCGGCGGGCGGCGTTCCCGGGCCGTGCCGGTGGTGCTGCCCGGGGCGGCCGTCACGCTGCTGATCGCACCCATCGCGCTGGGCCAGGGGTGGCCCGCCAGCACCGTCGCCGCGCTCTCCGTCTTCACCATCGCGATGCTCGGTCTCGCACTGACCCCACCGCCGGCGCTGGTCGAGCGGGCCCGCTCGCTGCGGCTGGCCCGGGTGCTGGTGTTCGCCATCGGTCTGGCCGGTGGCAGCGCCGGGCTCGCCGGCAGCCTGGCCGACCGGCAGATGACCCTGTTCACCCTGGGCAGCGCTGTCGGGGTGGGCGCGGTGGCGGCGCTGTTCGGCACCACCCAGCGGGCGCGCATCCTCGGCTGGCTCTTCGCCTCACTCATGGCGCAGCTCTTCGTGCTCACCGTCGGCCTGGTCGCCGGGCTGGCGGCGGTCTGGTCGGCGTTCGGAGTGCTGGCCGTCGGCGCGGTCCTACAGGTGCTCGCCGCGACAGTGCCCCGGCTGCGCCGCCCTGAGGCGCAGCGAGAGGCCTCCACAGTGGAGTGGACCGGGTACGCTGCCGCGCTGATCGCGTTGGCCCTCGCCTTCGACTCGCCCCGTCACATCGCCGCCCTGCTGGCCGCCTGGGGCGCTGTCCTCGGGGTGGCGGCGACCCGACCCGGTCGCCGGCCAGTGGAACGCCGGATCCTGTTCTGGGCGGTGGTGGTCTGTGAGATCACCGCGTGGTGGATCCTGATGCGAGTCGCCGACGTGGCGCTGCCCGAGGCGTACACCCTGCCGTTCGCCGTGCTGGCCCTCCTCGTCGGCGTCCTGGAGCTGCGCCACCGGCCCGACATGAGCAGTTGGGTGGCGTACGGCCCGGCGCTGGTAGCGGCCTTCGTGCCGACGCTGACGATCGTGCTGGCCACTGAGACCAGCACAGTGCGGCAGATGCTCCTGCTGCTCGGCGCGGTCGCGGTGCTTATCTTCGGCTCGTCCAGCCGGCAGCAGGCCCCCGTGATCGTCGGCGCGTCGGTCACCGCGATCACGGCGATCCACGCCCTGTTCAGCCTGGGACCGTGGTTGGCGCTGATCCCGGTGGGCATCCTGCTGCTGGTGCTCGGCGCAAGCAACGAGCGCCGCCGCCGCGCCCAGGAACGCCTACAGACCGCCCTGCGTGGCATGAGATAAAACCGAAGCGTCACAGCAGGGTGAGTGACAGCCAGGGTGAGTAGACGCGGCCCGTGAACAGCGCGGGCCGCGACCGCCCCGCACGCGCGCCCTCGCCCGCACTCGCACTCGCGCCCCCGCCCCCGCCCGCACTGGCGCCGATCATGGAGTTGTGGTGGGGGACAAAACCCGTAAATGCCCTCTCTTCGGGCACCATAACTCCATGATCGACCCGTCGGGGTCCGGGGTTGCGAGGGCTGGCGCGGGGCGGGCCGGGTTCGCCGGTGGGCCTTGCGCGATCTTGCACTTTCTGTTGCGGCATAAGGCGCGATAGCCGCAGAACAACGACCGAAAGTGCAAGATCGCGGGGGCGGGGCGGGGTTCGCGGCGCGAAGGCGGGGCGGGGCTCGCGAGGGGCAGGGCGGGGCGGGGCTCGCGAGAGCTAGGGCGGGCCTTTGGGGGGTTAGGACTGGGGCAGGGTTGCTTGGAGGGCGGCTTCCTTTGTTGCTACCAGCTTCTCCAGGTCCTGCTGGTAGGTCGCCATCTTGGCGCGCAGGCCCTCGTCTACGGCACCGAGGATCCGCACGGCGAGCAGGCCGGCGTTGCGGGCGTTGCCGATCGACACGGTGGCGACCGGGACCCCGGCCGGCATCTGCACGATGGACAGCAGCGAGTCCATGCCGTCGAGGTGCTTCAGCGGCACCGGCACGCCGATCACCGGCAGTGGCGTCACCGAGGCCACCATGCCAGGCAGCGCGGCGGCACCCCCGGCCCCCGCGATGATCACCTTGAGGCCCCGGTCGGCAGCGTCGCGCCCGTACTCGATCATCGCGACCGGAGTCCGGTGCGCCGAGATCACCCGGACCTCGTACGCCACGCCGAAGTCGTCCAACACCTCGGCCGCGGCCCGCATGGTCGGCCAGTCCGAGTCGCTGCCCATGATCAAGCCAACAGTGCTCACTACGGCCCTCTCCTCGTTCCCAAAACCGTGGTTCACCCGAAACCCTGGCTCACCCGAACCCGTGGTTCATTCGAACCCGTGGCTCACTCGTGGCCCTCGCGCAGCCAGCGCGCGGCGCGTGCGGCCCGCGCCCGCAGGTCGTCCAGGTCGTCACCGAGCACTGTGACGTGCCCGATCTTGCGGCCAGGTCGCACCTGCTTGCCGTACAGGTGCACCTTGGCGCCCGGCTCTGCGGCGAAGAGGTGGTGCAACCGCTCGTCGATCGACATCCCGCCCGGCTCACCGCCGAGCACGTTCGCCGACACCACCACCGGGGCGGTCAGCGCGGTGTCACCCATCGGGTAGTCCAGCACGGCCCGCAGGTGCTGCTCGAACTGCGAAGTCCGGGCACCCTCGATGGTCCAGTGCCCGGAGTTGTGCGGTCGCATCGCCAGCTCGTTGACCACGATCGCAGGCCGGCCGGCGTCGTCGCGCACCTCGAACAACTCCACGGCCAGCAGGCCGATCACACCGAGCGCGGTGGCCAGGTCGATGGCGAGCTGCTGAGCGGAGACCGCCAGCTCCTCGTCCAGGTCGGGGGCCGGGGCGAGGACCTCCACGTTGATGCCGTCGCGCTGCACGGTCTCGACCACGGGGTACGCAGCCACCTGACCGAACGGCGAACGGGCCACCTGCACGGCCAGCTCCCGCCGCAGCGGCACCCGCTCCTCGACGATCAGCCGGGTGCCGCCAGCGAGCAGCGTGGTCGCCAACTCGGTGGCCTGGGCGGCGTCGTCGACCATCCAGACGCCCCGGCCGTCGTACCCACCCCGAGCCGCCTTGAGGACCACCGGCCAGCCGACCTGCTCGCCGAAGCCGACGAGGTCGGCGGGCTCCGCGACCGACCGCCAGGCCGGGTTGGGCGCACCCAGCTCGGTCAGGCGTTCCCGCATGACCTGCTTGTCCTGGGCGTGCAGCAGCGCGTCCGCCGGCGGGTATAGGGGCACCCCTTCCGCCGCCAGCGTGCGGATGTGCTCGGAAGGTACGTGCTCGTGGTCGAAGGTGACGACGTCGCAGCCCTTGGCGAAGGTGCGCAGCGCGGCCAGGTCGGTGTGGTCGCCGTACTGGACGTCGGCGGCGACCAGCGCCGCGCCGTCGTCAGGGGCGGTCGCGAGCACACGCAGTGACTGGCCGAGGGCGATCGCGGCCTGGTGGGTCATTCGGGCCAACTGACCGCCACCCACCATGCCGACAACTGGCAGACCGGTACGGGAATCCATAGCGCGGCCAGCCTATCCGGGCCGTCGACGGGCCCACCGGGAGGGCTGGCGACCCGCCTCGGAAGCGCTGGCGGGACCACCCGGCGGGCGGGGCGGGCGACTACCGGGCGTGGCCGTGCGCTCAGCCGAGCTCGGCTACCAGCTCCTCGACCGAGGTAACCGGCCGCTGGCAGACGAAACCCCGGCAGACGTACGCGGCAGACCGCCCCTCGACCAGCGGACGGTCGGCGAGCAGCGGAACACCCGGCTGGTCCGGACGCCCGGCGACGACCACCGCTCCGGGCGGCGCGTGCCGGCGGGCGGCGGCCACCAGGGGGTCGCCGGCCGGGTCGTCGGTGACCACGGCGATCTCGTACGGCCCGGAGAGCAACGCCTCGCCGACGGTTGCCGCGTACCCGGTGAACCGGGGGTGCTTACCGACGATCGGCGCGACAGTGCCGAGGGCCGCTTCGGCGGCCTCCCGGTAGCGCGTCTCCCCGGTCAGCGCCGAGTACGCCACCAGCCCGGCGATCAACGCCGACCGGCCGGACGGCGTGGCGTTGTCGGTCGGGTCGGCCGGGCGGGCGACCAGCCGCTCCGCGTCGTCGGCGGTGTCGTAGAAGGCGCCACCGGGCGCGGCGAAGTGCGCCAGGGCGGTGTCCAGCAGCTCGCCGGCCAGGGTCAGCCAGCGGCCCTCGCCGGTGAGTTGGTGCAGCGCGCAGAAGGCCTCGGCAACACAGCCGTAGTCCTCCAGGACACCGGCCGGCTCGCCGACCTTGCCGTCCCGGGAGACCCGGCGCAGCCGGCCGTCCACCAGGTGTACGGCGGCCAGGTGCTCGGCGGCCTGGCGCATCGCCCCGTCGGCGACGATGGTGACGCCGTCCATCAGGTTGGCGTCCTCATCCTGCGGGGACGCGTACACGGCGGCGACCTGCTGGAACTCGGCGATGGCGGTGATCGCCAGACCGTTCCAGGCGGCCACCACCTTGTCGTCGAGGGCCGGCTGGGGGCGGGTGTCCCGGGCGGCGAGGAGTCGCCCGACCACCTGCTGCCAGCGGGCGCGCACCTCGGGCGCGGCGTCGTCCACGTCCCGGGCGAGCCGCAGCACGCTCATGCCATTCTCAAAGGTGCCGTCGTCGGTGACGGTGAACAGGTCGGCGGCGAACCGGCCGTCCTCCTCGCCCAACGCCTCCACGAGCTGCGCGGGCGTCCAGGCGTAGGTGAGCCCCTCGACGCCCTCGGTGTCGGCGTCCAGTGCGGACGCGAACCCCTGCCCGGGCCGGTGCAGCTCGTCGGCGAGGAACCGGGCGGTGTCGCGGGCCACCCGGCGGGCCAGCGGGTCGCCGGTGAGTCGCCACAGCTGGGTGTAGAGCCGCAGCAGCAGCGCGTTGTCGTAGAGCATCTTCTCGAAGTGCGGCACCGTCCAGTGCGCGTCCACCGAGTACCTGGCGAAGCCGCCCGCGAGCTGGTCGTAGAGGCCACCCCGGGCCATCGCCTCGGCCGTGTGCCGGGTGATCTCCAGGCTGCCCGGGTCGCCGGTGCGCTGGTGGTGGCGCAGCAGGAAGAGCAGGTTCATGTGCGGCGGAAACTTCGGGGCGCCACCGAACCCGCCGTTCGTGGCGTCGTACTCGCTGGCCAGCTTCGCGGCCGCCGCGTCGAGCAGCGGGGCGTCCAGCGGCGCGGTGGGGCCGCCCACGGCCTGCGCGCCGCCGATCGCCTCGACCACGGCGGCACCCTGGCCCAGCACCGCCTCGCGCTGCTCCCGCCAGGCGGTGGCGACCGACTGGAGCAACTGGACGAAGTTGGGTCGGGGGAAGTAGGTGCCGCAGAAGAACGGGGTGCCGTCCGGGGTGGCGAAGACGGTCATCGGCCAACCGCCCTGGCCGGTCATCGCCTGGGTGGCGGTCATGTAGACCGCGTCCACGTCCGGGCGTTCCTCACGATCCACCTTGATCGACACGAAGTTGTCGTTCATCAGGGCACCGACCTGCTCGTTCTCGAACGACTCGTGCGCCATGACGTGGCACCAGTGGCAGGCCGCGTAGCCCACCGAGATGAGCACCGGAACGTCCCGCCGCTTCGCCTCGGCGAACGCCTCGTCCGACCAGGGCCACCAGTCGACCGGGTTGTCGGCGTGCTGGAGCAGGTACGGACTGGTGGCCTCGGCGAGTCGGTTCACCTGACGACCATAGCCAGCCCCGGCGCGGACCGCGCGGGCTCCACCCGGACGGTCAGGACGCGCCGTCGGCGCGGAGCCGGAACACGTTCGACTCCGCCGAGTCGCGCAGCGACCCCAGCACCGCGCCGATCTTGTCCGCCGGCATGGGCTTGAAGAAGTGGTAGCCCTGCGCGGAGGTGCAGCCCAACTCGGCCAGGGCCATTCGCTGCTCGGCGGTCTCCACCCCTTCGGCGACCACCCGCAACCCCAACTCGTGAGCGAGGCCGACTGTCGTCCGGACGATCGCCGCGGCCTCCGGCGAGTCGGCCATCCGGATGACGAAGGAACGGTCCACCTTCAACTCGTCCACAGCGATCCGGGTGAGGAAGGTCAGTGACGAGAATCCGGTGCCGAAGTCGTCAACGGCGAGTTGCACGCCCATCGACCGGAGCGTCGCCAGCACCTCGTCGATGACCTCCAGCTCGCTCATCACCACCGTCTCGGTGATCTCCAGAACGAGCCGGTGCGGCGGCACCTGGTGGCGGCGCAACGCCTCGGCGATCTCCGCCGGCAACCGGGGGTCGAGCAGGCTGCGCGCCGAAAGGTTGACCGAGATCGGCACTTCCAGCCCGTCCCGGGCCCAGCCGGCGGCCACGCTGAGCGCCTTGTTCAGCACGTAGCGGGTGAAGGCGCCGAGCTGCTCGCTGTTCTCCACCGGCCGGATGAAGTCGGCCGGGTTCAGCCACCCACGCCTGGGGTGCTGCCAACGGATCAGCGCCTCCACCCCGGTGGGCGCACCCGTGGCCAGGTCGACAGCCGGCTGCAACGCCAGCACCAGCTGATCGTCGACAGTCAACGCCTCACGCAGCTCGGCCAGCAGGGCGAGCTGGTCGGTGCTGGCCGCGTCGCGTGCGCCGTCGTACGCGGCGACGTTGCCGCCGCCCTCCTTGGCCTGGTACATCGCGATGTCGGCCCGACGCAGCAGCTCGGTCAGGTCCGCGGTGCCCGCGGCGGCCACCACCACCCCGACCGAGACCTCGATGGACATCCGTACGCCGGCCACCTCGGTCGGTGCGGCCAGCCGTTCGGCGATCTCGCGGGCCTGACGCAACGCGTGGGCCATCGGGGCGGCCCGATCGCCGAGCACCGGCACCGCCGTGAGCAGCAGGGCGAACTCGTCGCCGCCGAGTCGACCGAGCAGGTCACCGGCGCGGACCAGCGCGTTGAGCCGGTTCGCGGTCAGTCGCAGCAGTTGGTCACCCGCCGCGTGACCGAGGGTGTCGTTGACTTCCTTGAACTGGTTGATGTCCAGCAGCAACAGCGCCACCGGGTGGTCGTGGCCGAGCTGTCGCAGCGACTGGTCGCCCTTGCTCAGCATCGCCGCCCGGTTGGCGAGCCCGGTGAGCGGGTCGTGCACCGCCTCGTACGACGAACGGGCTGTCACCAGCCGCAGCTCGTGGTGGGTAGCGGCGTCGTGCAGAGCGGCGGCGAGGGCGTCGCCGAACGCGGCCACCGCGTCACGTTCCCGGGCCGTGGGTGGGGCCGAGCGGGGGAACCGCACCCGCAGCCGACCGACCGGCGTGGCGCCGACCGACAGCGCCCGGCTCAGCTCGTGCTCGTCCGGCTCCGACTGGTCCGGCGGGCTGGTCTCCCGGTCGACCAGTTGACCGCCGGCGTCGCCCCGGTAGCGGTGCCACCGGCCGTCGGCCCGGGCCACGTCGACGTCCACCAGCTCGGCGTTGAACAGGGTCAGCGCCCCGGTGACCGCCGCGCTGGCCACGCCCCGCTCGTCGAGCTGGTTGAGGGCCGCGGTGGCCTCGGCGAAGGCACGCCAGGTGCGCCGCTCCTGATCGGAGCGCAGCCGGTAACGGTAGGTCTGCTGCAACAGCCACAGCAGCGGCGGTAGCAACAGCAACCAGCGCGGGTCGAGTTCCAGAAGGGCGACCACCACGAGGCCGACCGCCACGTTGCCGACGAACATCAGCAGCTTGCCACGCAGTGCGGCGAGCAGCGGCGGCCCGATCGGCAGCCCGTGCCGCAGACCCAGCGTCACGCCGCCCAGCCAGGCGGTCACCAGGAGGTACGTCACCGAACCGGCGATCACGGCCAGCGCCAGGATCGGGGTGGGTGGCGAGAGCAGGGGCCGCCCGAGCGCGGTGGTCACGGAGACGGCCAGTGCGGACGCGGCGGCCAGCGAAGCGGCGATCCGGACGATCTCCAGGGCCGGACGGCGGTCGCTGTGCAGTGACAGCAGCGTCCAGGCCAGCCCGGTGCCGAGCAGCGTGGCGGACGGGAGCCAGCCGGCTGGAGTCAGGTAGAGGCAGACGATCAGGGCCGCCTCGCCCCAGGTGATGCTGACCATGCCGGCGGCCGAGCGGAATCGCAGCCGGGCGAGCTGGGCGAGGGCCAGGACGGCAACGGCGATGCCGAAACGGGCCGGACCGCCGAGGGGGTCGTCGGCCGGCAGCCGGACCGGGAGGGTCAGCCCGACCGCGGCGGCGGCCAGGGCGGTCAGCGTGACGGCGGCGGTGAGCACGAGCACCCGGCCCGGTGTGCCACGCACCCCGAGCCGATCGAACGGGTCGTCGGCCGGACCGGAGGTCATCGACCTCCCCCGTCAGCCGACCGACCGACGTCGCGGTGGGCGGCCGGTGCTGTGCTGGTCATCGGCGCCCCCTCCCGCACACGGCTCGGAGACTTTTGGTCCCCCCGGCGGAAGGCTAAGCCAAACCGGGTGGTCGCAACAGGGGGCGACCACCCGGTTCGGCGTGATTCACGCGCGGACTACCCGTTCAGGTGCTGCTGGTGCCCGTTGGGAGCGGGCGTGGATGAATCACGCCCCCCGGTCCCGTCTGTCGGATCGGCGACTGCCGCATCGGCCCTGCTGGGGTCGGTCGGCCCGGACTGCGTGGGGAAACGGTCCGGCAGACGGCGCAGCCGAGCGTTCATGTTGCGGATCAGCAGAATGGTCGCGGTGGCCAGCAGCAGGATGAGGAAGAGGCCCATCGGCCCGGCCAGACCACCCGTGCGGGTGTCCCCGAAGTTGTTCTCCGCGAGCACCTGGGCAGCGGTCAGCATGGCGTTCCTCCGATGTGCGGTTGGTAACCAGGGTAGCCCTGCCGGGAATCAGCGCGCGTGCGCCGTCTCCCGCACCCCGGCGAAGAGGTCGGACTCTGGCAGCGGGCTGTCGACCATCGAGCGCGCCAGCTCGTAATCCTCGGTCGGCCAGGCGCGCCGCTGAAGCTCCATCGGCACGTGGAACCAGAAGCCGTCCGGGTCGACCTGGGTGGCGTGGGCGCGCAGCGCGTCATCGCGGACCGGGAAGTATTCGGCGCACTCGACCCGGGTGGTGATCCGCGGGCCCTTGTCGGGGCGGTCCTCCCACCGCTTGAGCCACTCCTCGTAGGGCGACTCCAGACCGGCGGCCAGCATGCCCTCGTGCAAGGCCATGATCTTGCCCTTGGAGAAGCCGATGTCGTAGTAGAGCTTCAGTGGCTGCCAGGGCGCGCCCAGCTCCGGGTAGCGCTCCGGGTCACCGGCGGCCTCGAACGCGGCCACGCTCACCTTGTGGCACATGATGTGGTCCGGGTGCGGGTAGCCACCCTCCTCGTCGTACGTGGTCACCACGTGCGGACGGAACTCGCGCATCAACCGCACCAGCGGGCCCGCAGCGACCTCGACGTCCTGGAGGGCGAAACAGCCCTCGGGCAGCGGCGGCAGCGGATCGCCCTCGGGCAGACCCGAGTCGACGAAGCCCAGCCAGGCCTGGTCGACGCCGAGGATCGCCCGCGCGGCGTCCATCTCGGCACGCCGGATCTCGCCGATGTTCGCCCACACGTCGGGTCGGTCGAGCTTGGGGTTGAGCACGCTCCCGCGCTCGCCACCGGTGCACGTCACGACCAGGACGTCCACCCCCTGAGCGACATATTTCGCCGTCGTCGCCGCGCCCTTGCTCGACTCGTCGTCCGGGTGCGCGTGCACGGCCATGAGACGCAGTTGCTCTGCCAACTTCGGCGCTCCTCGTCTGTGCCGGACGGTGGACCCGACCGGGCTCGACCGGCTGACCTGCCGGGGTCTTTCCTCACCGCACCCTGTCACCGGCCACCAGCGCCGGGCATGACCTGCCATTCCTGCCGCTGGACCGGGTGGGAGGATGGGGCTCTGTCATTCTTGCCGATGCCGCCGACAACAACGCCAGGAGATACCCGCCGGTGACCGAGACGCACGCCACAATTTCACCAGGCGCGCCGGTATTCCCGGCCGGACGCTACGGCCGCCGTCGGGCACCGGGCGGAAAGCGCCGCCGTACGCTGATGGCCGCGCTGGCGCTGTTCGCGCTCGTCGCGACGCTGACCGTGATCTCGGTCCGGCTCTACCGCCAGTACGGCGACCCGGTCTACGACGCCCAGGTGATCACCTACACCGACATCACGGACAAGCAGGTGCTTGTCGACTTTCGGGTGACGGTCCCGTCCGGTGGGTCAGCGGTCTGCGTGCTGCGTGCCCGGGACCGTGCCGGCGCCGAGGTCGGCCGCGAAGAGGTCACCGTCACCGCCGACCCCGGGGATCGGCACGTCACGACCCGGCACCGTCTGACGACCACCGCGCGGCCGTTCATCGGTGAGGTACTGCGCTGCCGAGCACCCTCCTGAGCTGCCCAAACAGCACCAGAATTGGGGCTGACGGGGCGTTCACCCCCGGTGTGTGATCCGGACACCGGCGGTGATGGCCGACACGCTGTGTCGTACCGCACTGGTAACTTGGTAGTTCACCTGTCAGCCAGCCACGCACAACTGAGGAGAACGCCTGTGTCCACTGGCAACGAGGCGCCCGCCACCTGGCTGTCCCAGGACGCGTACGACCGCCTCCAGGCCGAGCTCGACGAGCACATCGCCAACCGCCCGGTGATCGCAGCCGAGATCAACGCTCGGCGCGAGGAGGGCGACCTGAAGGAGAACGGCGGCTACCACGCCGCCCGCGAGGAGCAGGGCAAGGCCGAGGGCCGCATCCGCTACCTCCAGGAGCTGCTGCGCACCGCGAAGGTCGGCGCGGCGCCGACGGCGGACGCGGTGTCGCCCGGCATGGTGGTGACGATCTACTTCGACGACGACACGAACGACACCGAGACCTTCCTGCTCGGTTCCCGGGAGATCGCCGCCACCACCGACCTGACCGTCTACAGCCCCGAGTCCGCGCTGGGCAAGGCGATCCTGGGCGGCCGCGCCGGGCAGACCTGCACCTACACGGCCCCCAGCGGCGCCGACATCAAGGTGACAGTGGTCAGCTTCGAGCCGTTCTCCGGCTGACCGTCGCCGATCGCGTCACCCGCTTCCGACCGGGTCGACCGACGCCGGCACCCCGCTGCCGACACACTGCGCATCCGAGGCGTGGCACCCACAGGTGTCACGCCTCGGCCGCGAAGACCACCTGGTAGCCGCTGGCCCGCAGGGCGCTGATCAGGGTGTCCGAGTGCTCGACACCACGGGTTTCCACCGACAGCGCCACCTCCACCTCGCCGAGGCTGAGGTGCGGGTTGGCCCGCTGGTGTTCCACGTCCACCACGTTGGCCCGGTGCTCGGCGATCTGGCTGAGCAGCGACGCGAGCTGCCCCGGCCGGTCCGAACAGCGCACGGTCACCCGCAGGTAGCGGCCCGCCGCGGCCAACCCGTGCTCGATCACCCGCATCATCAGCAGCGGGTCGATGTTGCCGCCGGAGAGCACCGCGACCACCGGCGTCTCCACCTCGACCACACCGGCCAGCAGCGCGGCCACACCGACCGCACCGGCCGGCTCGACCACCTGCTTTCCCCGCTCCAGCAGCATCAGCAGAGCCCGGGAGATGTCCTCCTCGGAGACCGTGACGATCTCGTCGACCAGCTTGCGCACGTGGTTGAAGGTGATCTCGCCCGGCCGGCCGACCGCGATGCCGTCGGCGATGGTGGAGAAGATGGGCAGCCGGACCGGTTCCCCGGCCACCAGTGAGGGCGGGAACGCCGCCGCTCCGGCCGCCTGCACGCCGATGATCCGGACGTCCGGGCGCAACGCCTTGGCGGCCACCGCCATGCCCGAGATCAGACCGCCGCCACCCACCCCGGTGATGATCGTCTTTACCTCCGGGCACTGTTCGAGGATCTCCAGCGCCACAGTGCCCTGCCCGGCGATCACATCAGGGTGGTCGAACGGGTGGATCAGCACCGCTCCGGTGCGCTCGGCGTACGTGTGCGCCGCGACCAGCGACTCGTCGACCGTGTTCCCGGCCAACTCGACCTGCGCGCCGTACCCCTTCGTGGCGGCCACCTTCGGCAGCGGCGCGTTGACCGGCATGAAGACGGTGGCGTGCGTGCCGACCAGGCCGGCGGCGAGAGCCACGCCCTGCGCGTGGTTGCCCGCGCTCGCCGCGACCACCCCACGCTCCCGCTCCGCGGCCGACAACCGGGAGATCCGCACGTACGCGCCCCGCACCTTGTACGAGCCGGCGCGCTGCACGTTCTCGCACTTGAGCCACGTCGGCCCGCCCAGAGCCGCGCTGAGCGGCCGGGAGGGCTCCAGCGGGGTGGTGCGGGTGACGCCAGCGAGCAACTCCCGTGCGGCCCGCACGTCGTCGAGACCGACCAGTTCCGTCATGCCCCGATCGTGCCATTCGCCCCCGGGGCACCCTGCGGCGACACCGGTGCGAGGCGTGCCGGAGACGATCACGCGGTGGCCGTCGACCCCGTCTCGACGCGGGGATAACCGGGGGCGTGGCGCGTCCACGGGGCGGCCATCTCGAACTGCCCGGCCACACCGAGCAGCAGCAGCTCCGAGCCGGGCGGACCGACCAGCTGCACGGCGACCGGCAGACCGTCGGGGCGGCGTCCGACCGGCACGACGACCGCCGGCAGGCCGGCGATGTTCCAGGGTGCGGCGTACGGGGCGTACCGGATGTTGGCTGTCATGTTCGCCCGCCAGGACCGCTCCGACCAGCGGGCCGCCTCCGGTGGCGCGCTGGCCAGCGCCGGGGTGAGGAGCAGGTCGACCGAGTGGTCGGTGAAGAAGTCGACCGACCGTTGCCGCCAGGCGGCCCGGTCCGCCTCCCGCACGTAGCCGCGACGCTGCGCCCACTCGCCGAGTGCGACGTGTCGCCGGGTACGCCGTTGCAGCCCACGCCGGTCCAGACCGGAGGCCCGGACGTCGGTTGCGGCAGCGGCGAACCAGGTGGCGATGCCCTGGAGGCCGAGAGCGGTCGGGTAGACCGGATCGGCGGGCACGGTGTCGTGCCCGGCGGCGGCGAGGAGCCGACCGGCGGCGGCGACCGCGTCGCGGTTGGGCGCGTCCGGTGCGACACCACGCACCGGGGAGCGCAGCGAGACACCCACCCGCAGCCGCTGCGGGGGGACCAGCTTCTCGGGACGCCGGCCGGCGAGCACCGAGAAGCCGACAGCCGCGTCGGCGACCGTGCTGGTCAACATGCCGTGCTCGGTGAGGCCGAACCAGTCGTCCGCCCCGAGCTGGCAGGGGACCACGCCCCGACCCGGCTTGAGCCCGACGAGGCCGCAGCAGGCCGCCGGAATCCGGATCGAGCCGAGACCGTCGTTCGCGTGCGCAATCGGCACCAGTCCGGCCGCGACCGCTGCGGCGGCACCACCGGAGGACCCACCGGGGGTACGCGTGCTGTCCCACGGGTTACGGGTCACCGCGCTGTCGTCGTCGGTGAGCGCCCACAGCCCCAGCTCCGGCATTCGGGTCACGCCGAGGATCACCGCGCCGGCGCCGCGCAGCCGACGCACCACCTCGTGGTCGGCCTCCGACACGTCGGTGCGGGCGGCGGCCGACCCGTTCCAGGTGGGCAGGCCGGCGACCGGTGTGTTCTCCTTGACCGCCACCGGAACCCCGGCCAGCGGCAGGTTGGCCAGGTCCTCCTGCTCGTCGACCTTCTCCGCCTCGGTGATCGCCTCACCGCCGCGAACGGCGCGGAACGCGGCCAGCTCACGGTCGGCTCGGGAGATGTACTCGAGGTGGTCGGCGACGACCTGGGTCGCCGAGACGTCACCTCGACGTACGCCCCGGGCGATCTGCTTGGCGGTCGCTCCGACCCAGGTCGCCATGATGTCCTGCACGGCCATCCTTCCCCAGCGGTCAGCCCAGCGCCTGCTCCAGATCGGCGAGTAGGTCGTCGACCGTCTCGATGCCGACAGACAGTCGCACGAGATCGCCGGGAACTTCAAGCGGCGAGCCGGCAGCACTTGCGTGTGTCATCCGACCCGGGTGCTCGATCAGGGATTCCACACCACCCAGCGACTCGGCGAGCACGAAGAGCTTGGCCCGGTTGCAGATCTCGACGGCGTGGTCCTCACCACCGGCGGCGCGGAACGAGATCATGCCGCCGAACCGGCGCATCTGCTTGGCGGCGACCTCGTGACCGGGGTGCGAGGGCAGCCCCGGATAGAGCACCTGGGCGACCTTGGCGTGACCGTCGAGGTACGCGGCGAGCCGCTCGGCGTTGTCGCAGTGCCGATCCATGCGTACCCCGAGGGTCTTGATGCCGCGCAGGGTGAGCCAGGCGTCGAACGGCCCGTTGATCGCGCCCATGGCGTTCTGGTGGTAGCGCAACTCCTCGCCGAGTCCGGCGTCGGCGACGACGAGGGCGCCACCGACCACGTCGGAGTGCCCGCCGACGTACTTGGTGGTCGAGTGCACCACCACGTCCGCGCCGAAGGCGATCGGCTGCTGGAGGTACGGCGAGGCGAAGGTGTTGTCCACCACCAGCAGGGCGCCCGCGTCATGTGCCACGGCGGCCAGGGCGGCGATGTCGGCGATGCCGAGCAGCGGATTGGTCGGCGTCTCCACCCAGACGATCTTCGTGCGGCCGGGCTGCACCGCCGCCCGGACCGCGTCCGGGTCGGAGACCTTGGCCGGGCTGAACTCCAGGCCCCAGCGCTGCGCGACCCGGGCGAAGAGCCGGTACGTGCCGCCGTACGCGTCGTCCGGGATCACCACGTGGTCACCGGGCTGGCACACGGCCCGCAGCAGGGTGTCCTCCGCCGCGAGGCCACTGGCGAAGGCGAGACCGACCGGCCCGCCCTCCAACGCCGCCAGGCACTCCTGGAGCGCGTCACGGGTCGGGTTGCCGGAGCGGCTGTACTCGTAGCCGAGGCGAGGTGCGCCGACGGCGTCCTGGGCGTACGTGCTGGTCTGGTAGATCGGTGGTATCACCGCGCCGGTGCGGGCCTCGGGGTCCTGACCGGCGTGGATGGCGAGCGTCTCGAAGCCGTGACTCATTCTGGTGAGGCTAGTGCCCCGTCCCGAGGGCTGGAACGGAACCCGCGCTCCCGGTGGGGGCCGGACCTTCCGGCCCGGCCCCCACGTGCCAGCCAGGGGCCGACGGTCGGTCAGCCGGCCGGTACGGGCAGGACGTGCAGGGTGGCCTGGTTCCGCCCGGTCCAGTCGTAGGAGAGCGCGTAGAGCCGTGCACCGTTCGGCGACCAGGCCAGCCCACCCGGGGTCAGCTCACCGCCTCCCAGCACGAAGCGGGTCAGTTCGGTTCCGTCAGGCTGATAGACGAACAGGTACGAGGTGTCCGCCGCGGCGGCGATCCTGGTGCCGTCGCGGGACGGCTCGACGGCGGTCGGGTAGGCGCCGGTGGGGAAGATCGCCGAGGGGGTGGTGATGTC
Source organism: Micromonospora sp. NPDC049089 (assembly GCF_040648775.1). NCBI lineage: Bacteria > Bacillati > Actinomycetota > Actinomycetes > Micromonosporales > Micromonosporaceae > Micromonospora > Micromonospora sp. NPDC049089. The sequence continues at coordinate 2,166 of NZ_JBEZEH010000022.1, read as the reverse complement.
GGCGAACGGAAACGCCTGCACCACGTACGGGGCGCCGGCCGCGGTGTAGAGGGTGGTGCCGGTCGGGTCGAGGGCGATGTCCTGCAGGTTGCTGCCGATCACCGTCCACTCGTTGACCCGCAGCAGGGTGAGCGCTCCCCCGGCTCCGAGCGCGTACGCGTAGACCGACGCCGGGCTCAACGACACCTGCCCGGCCAGCAGCACCGATCGGTTCTGACTGGCGGCGGCCAGCAGCGGAGCGCCGTAGAAGTCCTGGGTGGTGGCCATCCCCGTCGTCACCCGGGCCGGCTGGCGCCCCAGGTCGATCTGGCCGATGTTGCCGCCCCACTGGTCACAGCCGTAGCCGAACCACAGGTACCGGCCGGTCAACGCCAGCGACGACGGGCACTCGCCCGCGCCGGTGTCGTACCGGGCCGACTCGACCAGCGAGCCGGTGTCGAAGGCGGCGATGGCGTTGGCGGTCGGCAGCGCCACGTAGAGGGTCCGCCGGTCGGCGCTGAGCAGCAGGTCGGTGGGGCCGGGCAGGCCCGACAGCGTGCCGACCACAGTGCCTGTCGCGCTGGTCACCACGACATCGGTGGCGGACCTGCCACCGCTGACGAAGACCCGGTCACCGGCCGACACCACGTCGGCCACCGTGTTCAGCGGCAGTGGGGTGGCGGTCTGCGCGGCGGCCGCCTGGGCGTGGCCCGGGGCCGCGCCGGTGAGCAGCCCGGCGGTCAGCGCCGCCAGCACCAGGGTGAGACCTCTTCTGATCTGCAAGCTTCGTCCTCTCAGAGCATCGACGCGGACGCCGACGGCCGGGATCGTCCCGCGCTCATTCATTCACGTAGATGACTACCACAGCCGGTTCAGGCGCGGGGGGCGCCGTGACCCGCGAGGCCGCCGGCATAACCTGGCCCGATGAGCGGTTGCGTGTTCTGCGGGATCGTGACGGGCGAGGTGCCGGCGTTCCGGGTGGCCGACACCCCGGACGGGGTGGCGTTCCTGGACACCCGGCCGGTGTTCAAGGGGCATGTTCTGGTGGTGCCCCGGCCGCACCTGGTGACCCTGGCGGAGTTGCCGGCCGACCTGCTGCCCGCCTACTTCGCCATGGTTCAGCGGCTGGCGGTGGCGGTGGAGACCGCCCTCGGCGCCGGTGGGACGTTCGTGGCGATGAACAACAAGGTGTCCCAATCGGTGCCCCACCTGCACACCCACGTGGTCCCGCGCACCAAGGGCGACGGGTTGCGGGGCTTCTTCTGGCCGCGCACGAGGTACGACGACGACACCGAGGCCCAGACGTACGCGGACCGGATCGCGGCAGCACTGCCCGGCGGGGCCTGACTGACGGTCACGCGGGTAAGGAAGCTGGACCCTCCGGTGTTACACGCTGGGAGAGGTACGAGAGGAGATCCCCACCGTGTTTTTGCGCCGTATGAACGCCGATATGGTCTCGCCCGACCAAGCCCTGCCGGGCCGTCCGATCGCCATGCCGGTCGCCGACCGCCACGAGGTGCTGGGCACCCCGTTGCAGGGCCCGTTCCCTGAGGGCCTCCAGGTCGCGGTCTTCGGCATGGGCTGTTTCTGGGGTGCCGAACGGCTGTTCTGGACGCTTCCCGGCGTCTACACCACCTCCGCCGGCTACGCGGGTGGCATCACCAAGAACCCGACGTACGAGGAGACGTGTTCCGGCCGGACCGGGCACGCCGAGGTCGTCCAGGTGGTGTACGACCCCAGCAAGATCAACTACGAGGATCTGCTGAAGGTCTTCTGGGAGAACCACGACCCGACCCAGGGCATGCGCCAGGGCAACGACGTGGGCACGCAGTACCGCTCGGCGATCTACACGACCACCGACGGACAGCGGACCATCGCGGAGTCGTCCCGCGACGCGTTCCAGCCGATCGTGACGCGGGCCGGCAAGGGTGCGATCACCACTGAGATCGCCCCGCTCGGCAGCTACTACTTCGCCGAGGACTACCACCAGCAGTACCTCGCGCCGACCAAGAACCCGAACGGGTACTGCAACCACGGCCCGAACGGGCTGAGCTGCCCGGTCGGCGTGGCCCGAGTCGGCGGCTGACCACGACGCACCACCCTGTCGTCGGGGCGCGGCGCTCGCCCCCCCCCCCCCGCGGGGGGGCGCCAAACCCATGCGGACCCCAAGGCCAAGGACTGTTTGTT
>NZ_JBEZEH010000021.1:0-47737 GCF_040648775.1 Micromonospora sp. NPDC049089 | reverse complement strand
TTACGGAGGCTGCGGACGTGCTCGGCCCGGCCGGCCGACGCCCGACGGTTCAGCGGGCGAACACCGCCCGGCGGCCGGCGGTCTCGCCGTCCGGCGATGGCGCCCCGTAGGTGACGGAGACCCCACGCTCCTGCGCGGCCCGAATGATGCCCGGCATGGCGCGTTCGGCGAGGGCGGCGATCGTGAACGCCGGGTTCACCGTGAGCGCACCGGGGACCGCCGATCCGTCGGTGACGAAGATTCCGGGGTGTCCGCGCAGCTCGTGCCGGTCGTCCAGCGCCGAGGTGGCCGGGTCGTCGCCGATCCGGCAGGACGCCAACGGGTGCACCGTGTACGCGCCGACCAGGTCGTTCGTCCACGGCTCGACCCGGGCCAGCCCGTCGCGTTCCAGGATGTCCTTGATGTCGGCGTCGGCCAGTGACCAGCCCCGCCGGGTGTTCGCGGTGGGCTTGTAGCTCAGTGGACCGTGCCCCAGCATCTGCTGGGAGAAGCGGTGCGCGTTGCCGGTCTCCGGCGGTGGTCCGAAGACGCCCTCGTTGTCGTCCTCGGACATGATGAAGATCGTCAGCCAGGACTGCCAGCGGCGCAGCATCTCCTTCTTGTCCACCCCGAACCAGGTCGGGCCGCTGGCGTCGGGTGCCTGCGCCAGGATGGTGCCCAACCCCGGCGGGAAGTAGAGCTGCTCCAGTGAGTAGCGCTCGAACTCGGGCAGGTTGCCGTCGAGCCGGTCCCAACTGGCCACCGTCGGGCCGCGCCCGATCTGGTAGGCCTCGTAGGCCCGCCCGTCCGGTCGGGACAGCCCGAGCACGTCTCGGATCCGGTCCTCGTCGAAGACGGCGGTGTTCAGTCGCTCCCCGTTGCCGGAGAAGTAGCGCCCCACCGCGTGCGGCATGGTGCCCAGCCCGGGCTCCGACCGTTGCAGGATCACCGGTGTGGCACCGGCACCCGCCGCGACGATGACGAGCTTCGCGTCGATGGCACCTTCGTCGTGCAGGATCCGGTAGTCCTCGCCGTCCACGATCCGGTAGTGCACCCGGTAGCCGCCGTCGTCGTTACGGGAGATCTGCTGCACCTCGTGCAGCGGCCGGATCTCCGCGCCGTGGGCGAGCGCCGCCGGCAGGTAGTTCAGCAGCAGCGATCGCTTGGCGTCGAACCGGCAGCCGGACATCATCCAGTTGCAGTTGGTGCACATGTCCACGTCGACGGCGGACGGCGCCGGGTTGGCGGTGCGCCCGGCGTGCCGACAGGCCGCGCCGAACAGACCACCGGCGTACGGGATCTTGTCCCAGGTCTGCCGGGTGATCGGCAGTGCCTCGGCGACCCGGTCGTACCAGGGTTCGAGGGCGTCCCGGCTGATCGAGCTGGGCCACATCCGGCGGCCGATGCTGCCTTGTCGCTCGAAGACGAAGCGCGGCGCGCGCGGCATGGTGGCGAAGTAGACAACGCTTCCGCCGCCGACACAGTTGCCGCCGAGCACGCTCATGCCGTCGCCGACCACGAAGTCGAAGACCCGGGTGTACGACGAGCCGAGCAGGAAGTCGTGGTCGAACTCCTCGCCGCGCAGCCACGGGCCGCGCTCCAGGACGGTCACGCGGGCACCGCCCGCAGCGAGGTGGTACGCGGGGATGGCCCCGCCGAAGCCGCTGCCGATGATGAGAACGTCGGTCGATTCGATGCTGGTCATGCGGGGCTGCCCGTCGCCGTCGTGTCGGGGTGGAGGTCGGCCAGTTGCCGGCCGTAGGAGAAGGACTCGAACCGCCAGATGCCGTCGGCCTGCGGCTGTTCGTAGCCGATGGTGAGCAGACCCGGGTGGCCGGCGGCCAGCGCGGCGGGTGTGCTGAGGTGCGCGGCGCTGTCGAAGGCCATGTTGCTGAACAGGGCCAGGCCCACCCACATCTGCTTTTCCGGGTGATCCGGTTGGGTGAGGTCCGCGACCAGGGCGGTGCGGTGGTCGAACGGCAGTGCCACGAACGGCGGCACCGTCGGGTCCAGCGTCAGGTCGCGGCCGGCCGCGTACTCCCGTGCGTGATCGTTGAGGGAGAACACCAGGGAGTCCAGCCCTTCGGCCAGACCGCCGGCCGGGTTCTCGAGAAGCTCGACCGCACCGGCCGCCACCGCACCACCGCCGGCTGACACCCCGGCCACGCTGCGGTCCCCGGGAAACCGTTTCTCGCCGGGAATGATGGTGTCCGCGAACGCCTCTAGCACGAGGGTCCGATCCGGATTGCGCTCGGATTCGTCGGGCTGCACCGCATCGCCTCCTGTCCGTGGTCGGCGCGCCGGTACGGGTCGTCCGACTGGCGGACGCGCGACCGGAGGAGGTGCCCGCCGGGCCGGTCAGTGCCGTGGCCGTCGTGCCGGACCCGCGGCGGTGACCCACCGGACACCGCTCACGGATCGCTTTCCCACATCGTGACGGCAGCACGACGGGGACCGCATCTTCGTCGTTGCGCTCGCACGGAACCCCCGAATCTGGAGGAAAACCCCAGGTTCTGTGCGGGGCTTCTCCGGTCGTGCGCTGGACCGGTCGGCCCCACTCCAAGCGACCGCCGCCCGCTGATACTGACCGGGAACACGACGACGGATGGAGGACGGACATGGTCGCCGGGCGAGTAGCGTCCTCAATGGTGCGTCGGCAGGTCAGGTACGTGTCCCCGGTTTCGCCCGGGTCGGCCAACGGACTGGTCGCCGAGGTGTACGCGCAGGTGGCCGACGAGATGCGGCTCGTGGTGCCGCCCGCGTTGATGCACTCTCCGGCACCGGACGTTCTGGCCGCGTACTGGGCGCTGACACGTGAACCCCTGGTCACGGTGGGGCCGGTGGACCGGGCCACCAAGGAGGCCGTCGCCGCGGCGGTGTCGGTGGCGAACACCTGCCCGTACTGCGCCGACATGCACACCGTCGGCATGTACGACCTGTCCGGCGAGCACGCCGCCGAGGCGGTCGCCGGCGACCGGATGCAGGACATCACCGAGCCGGAGCTGCGCGTCGCGGCGGAGTGGGCGCGTACCGCACACCAGTCCGACGACGCCGCGCCGCCGCCCGCCGGGCTGTCCCCGGCAGACCGCGCGGAACTGATCGGGGTGGTCGTCGCCTTTCATTACCTGACCCGCATGGTGAACGTTTTCCTGGCGAACTTCCTGCTGCCGCCGGGCCTTGCTCCGTGGTCCCGTCGCCGACTCAAGCAGGGAATCAGCCGGGTCCTGCGTCCCACCCTGCGGGAGCCGCGCGAGCCGGGCCGGGCCTCGGGCCTGCTGCCCGCCGCGCCGCTGCGCGCGGCCACCGCCTGGGCGGCGCCCCGGCCGGCGGTGGCCGCCGCGGTGGGCCGGGCCGACCAGGTCTTCCGCGCCGCCGGTGACCGCGCGCTCTCCCCGGAGGTACGCGACCTGGTCACCGGGCATCTCTCGGGGTGGCGGGGGAGGGACACCGGAATCAGCACCGACTGGTGCGAGCGCCTGATCGCCGACCTGGCACCGGCGGATCGAGCCGCAGCGCGGTTGGCGCTGCTCACCGCGGTCGCCTCGTACCAGGTCGACGCGGAGGTGGTCCAGGAGTTCCGCCGCCACCACCCGGAGGACGCTTCGCTGGTCGACGCCGCGGCCTGGGCTGCCTGGTCGGCGGCTTCCCTGGTCGGCGCCCGGCAGGTGGCCGATCCGGTGACCGGGCCGCCGCCCCAGCGCCACGGCTGACCACCGCCCCGCATCCGGACGTGCCGCCCGGCCGCCGGGTGGCGCATCCGCGGGTGCAGAGCAAAGGCTGCGGACATGGAAGCGGCGGCGGACGAGGCGGGTCCGGCGCCAACTGAGCATTGTGGAAGTAAGACGATGCGCCGCGATCCGGAAGGGTGGGAGGGGATGCCGTCCGCAGGGCTCGGACGGCGACCGCTACGGCGACTGGAGGCCAGGATGAGTGTTGATGCGGCGCGAACCGGGAGGGTCGGCCCGACCAACTGGTGGAACGGTGCCCACCACCGTACCGCGCTGAACCTGTTCATGGTCGTGGTGCTGGCGCACTGGGCCGAGCACCTCACGCAGGCGTTCCAGATCTGGGCACTGGGCTGGCCCGTGCCGCAGGCGCGCGGAGTGCTCGGTCTGTACTTCCCCTGGCTGGTCACCTCCGAATGGCTGCACTACGCGTACGCGCTGGTGATGCTGGTCGGCCTGTGGCTGCTGCGCGGCGGTTTCGTGGGCCGGTCACGCACCTGGTGGATGGTCGCCTTCGGGATCCAGTTCTGGCACCACATCGAGCACCTGATGCTCTTCGTGCAGGCTCAGACCGGCACGTTCTTCTTCGGCCGTTCGGTTCCCACCAGCATGTTGCAGCTGGTCCTGCCCCGGGTCGAGCTCCACCTGTTCTACAACACCGTGGTGTTCCTGCCGATGGTGATCGCGATCATCCTGCACCTACGGCCGAACCGGGCCGAGTCCGCGCTGATGACCTGCCGCTGCGCCCCACGGTTTACCGTGGCGCCCAGCATGCCGTGACGGCGCCGGAAGCAGCGCGTTCGGGGCCCGGGTCCCGCTGGTTCGGGTACCTCCTCGCCATTGTGGTCTGCGCGGTGGTGGCGCTGGCGGCACTCACCGACAAGCCGACCGCCCGGGTCGCCGCGGTGACGCCGGCGGACGGTGCGACAGTGGCCGGTCCGCCGGCCGAGGTGGTGGTCACCTTCGAGGGCACGGTGCGAGCGAGGGAGTTCCATCTGGCCGTCGCGCCGGCCGGTCAGAGCCGTTCGATAGCGGCCGGCCCGGCGAAGCTGGAGGAGCAGCGGTTGGTGCTGCCCGTCAGTGTTCAGACCGCCGGGGCGTACCTGGCCGCGTACCACGTTCTCCTGACCGACGGACGGCAACTGAGCGGCACGACCCGGTTCACAGTGGCCGCTGGCGGGCCGCCCGTGTCGGTGGCCGCCGACGCCCCCTCGGTCGGGCCCGGTGGGCACCAACACGGTGCCGACGACCCGCTCAGCGTGGGCCTCCTCGTGCTGGACCTGCTGCTGGTCGTGGTCGTGGCCGTCGTGCTGCTGCGCCGGCCCCGGATCCGGGCGGGGCGACGCTGACGGTGACCGGGAGCGCATGAACGAAGGCGCGCGAGACGCGGCCGGCGTACGACGATGGGTACGCCGGCCGCGGCACGTCGCCGGGCCGTGAGGAGGACGACGATGCCGACGACAGTGGGTTCGATACGGCGGCTGGTCCTGACGCCGTCACTGGCGGAGACGACCTTCGCCCGCCGCGGCTTCCCCGTGACGCCCGGCCCGGTGACCCGCCGGCTCGAGGCGATTCCGCAGGCGGTGATCTGCGGGTTCGAGTGGGGCATCGACATGCGCGACCAGTGGGAGCTGGAACGTCGTCTGGAACTGGTCGAACCGGAGATGCGCGGCTTCGCGTACGAGGGCGCCGCGATGGCGCTCACCGTCATCGACGCGATGCCGGGACCACGCCGTCACCGAGCCCGGGAGCTGCTCGCCGGTCCGGGCCGGCCGCACACCTTCCTGACCTACATCGGCATCGGGTTCGCCATGGCCCGCCTGCCACGCCCACTGTGGAAGGGTGTGCTGCCGGATCTGGCCGGCACCCCCTACTACCCGACGATGAGCTGGCTGGCCGTCGACGGCTACGGCTTCGACCGGGCGTACTTCGAGACCGAGCGGTGGGTGACCCGGCAGGAGTTGCTGCCCGCGTACCCCTGGCAGGGGCGGGCGGACTACTTCCCGCGCGCCGTCGACCAGGGCATCGGCCGGGCGCTCTGGTTCATCCACGGGGCCGGCGCGGCGGACGTCGCCGCGGCGGTGCGGCGATTCGCGCCGGCCCGGCAGGCGGACCTGTGGAGCGGTGTCGGCCTGGCGGCCACGTTCGCCGGCGGCGCCGACCTCGGCAGCCTGCGCTCGCTGGTGGACGCCGCCGGAGAGGACCACGCGCACCTGGCGCAGGGCGCGGTCTTCGCGGCGAAGGCCCGGCACTTCTCCGGGTTCCAGCCGGCGCACACCGAGGTCGCGCTGACGGCACTGGCCGGCATGTCGGTCGAGGCCGCCGCCGCCCTGGCCGACGACGTCGCGGTCGACAGCTTCGCCGACGACGCCGAACCGGACTACGAAGTGTGGCGCCGCCGCATCCGCGCTCATTTCCCGGTGCCCACCACGCGCGTGTCGTAGCGATTCCCGCTACCCGTTTTTACGCCCATTTTCCGGGCGCGGCCCCTGCCTGCCCGAGGTCGGTGAAAAGCGCCGCAACAAAGAAGAAGAATGTCCTCGCCCGGGCTGCGAATATTGGCGACATATCTATTGCCCTGGGGGTGCTGATGAGAGCTTGGCGAAGGCTGCGACGGCGTGTCCTTACCCCGGACATCTCCCAGACGAGGTGTGACGTCCGGGGCTTCCACGTCAAGGACGAGGCGACGCGTGAGCGCTTGGAGACCGTCGGCGGGTCCTTCCTCGCCGGCTTCGGCGAGGCCGCGGAGGCCCGCGTCGTGGCCGACGTCGTGGCGCCGCTGGAGCGGTTGGCGCCCACCTGGCGCGGCTTCGCCTACGAAGGCGCGGCCATGGGCCTGAGCATCCGCGACGCGCTGCCCGGGCGGGGCGGGCGGGTGGCCGAGTTCCTCGCCGGCCCCGGTGACCCGCACGTCTACATGGCGTACGTCGGTGTGGGCTGGGCGATGGCCCGCCTGCCCCGGTTCCTCTGGTTCCGGCTGTACGCGCCGGACCCGCTGCTGCGCTGGCTGGTGCTGGACGGCTACGGCTTCCACCAGGCGTACTTCCGCACCGGACGCTACATCGAGCAGCGCTACCGCGAGGAAACCTTCTCCTGGCCCGGCGACGACCCGGGCAGGTACGCGGTGCGTGCGATCGACCAGGGCGTCGGCCGAGCCTCCTGGTTCGTGGTCGGGGCCGATCCGGACCGGCTGGCCCGCCTGTTCGCCGGGTTCCCGGAGCGGCGTCGAGCGGATCTGTGGGCCGGTGCCGGGCTGGCCGCCACCTATGCCGGCGGCGCTGACGAGGCGGGGCTGGAGCGGCTGCGCGAGCTGTCCGGGTCGTACCGGGGCGACCTGGCCCAGGGGTCGGCCTTCGCGGCCGGGGCCCGGGTACGCGCCGGCCTGACGGTGCCGCACAACGAGGTGGCCACCCGGGTGCTGTGCGGGTTGTCCACGCGGGACGCTTCGGCGGTCACCGACGACACCCGGATCGGGGTGGCCCCGGCGAACGGCTTCCCCGCGTACGAAGTGTGGCGGCAACGGATCAGGAACGCGCTCGTGCCGATTCGGAATAGTTGATTTGCTTCATTCACCGAAGACCGTGCGCGAATTGTTCCGTGCTGCGCCGGGCGTTTGAGGAAGGGCGTAGTCAGTATGACAAGAATCGCTGTGGTGGGCATGGCGTGCCGATATCCCGACGCCACGTCTCCGCGGGAGTTGTGGGAGAACGCACTGGCTGGCCGGCGGGCCTTCCGGCGGCTGCCCGACGTGCGGTTGAAGCTGGACGACTACTGGGACGCCGATCCGAAGACCCCGGACCGGTTCTACTCGCGCAACGCGGCGGTCATCGAAGGGTACGAGTTCGACCGGGTGGCCTACAAGATCGCCGGCAGCACCTTCCGCTCCACCGACCTCACCCACTGGTTGGCGCTGGACGTCGCCGCCGCCGCGCTGGCCGACGCCGGCTTCCCGATGGCCGAAGGGCTGCCCCGGGAGCGGACCGGCGTGGTCATCGGCAACAGCCTCACCGGTGAGTTCTCCCGCGCGAATCAGCTCCGCCTCCGCTGGCCGTACGTGCGGCGGATGGTCGGCGCGGCGCTCAAGGAGCAGGACTGGGACGACGACCAGCTCGCCACCTTCCTGGACGGCTTCGAGGCCACCTTCAAGAGTCCGTTCCCGGAGATCGACGAGGACACCCTGGCCGGCGCCCTGTCGAACACCATCGCCGGGCGGATCTGCAACCACTTCGACTTCAACGGTGGCGGATACACAGTCGACGGTGCCTGCTCCTCGTCGCTGCTGTCGGTGGCCACCGCCTGCAAGACGCTGATCGACGGCGACGTGGACGTCGCGGTCGCCGGCGGCGTCGACCTTTCCATCGACCCGTTCGAGATCATCGGCTTCGCCAAGACCGGTGCGCTGGCCACCGGCGAGATGCGGGTCTACGACCGCTCCTCAAACGGCTTCTGGCCGGGCGAGGGCTGCGGCATGGTGGTGCTGATGCGGGAGGACGAGGCCCGCGCCGGAGGGCACCGCATCTACGCCTCGATCGCAGGCTGGGGCATCTCCTCCGACGGCAAGGGCGGCATCACCCGGCCCGAGATCAACGGCTACCAGCTGGCGCTGCGCCGCGCGTACGAGCGCACGGGCTTCGGCATCGAGACCGTCGGGCTGTTCGAGGGCCACGGCACCGGCACCAAGGTCGGCGACGCGACCGAGTTGGAGGCGCTGTCGCTCGCCCGCGCCGAGGCGGACCCGACGGCGCCGCCAGCCGCGATCGGCTCGGTGAAGGGAATGATCGGTCATACCAAGGCAGCCGCCGGAGTGGCCGGCCTGATCAAGGCCGCGATGGCGGTGCACCAGGAGGTGCTGCCGCCCGCCATCGGCTGCGTCGACCCGCACGCGCTGATCAGCGAGGGCACCCCCGCGCTGCGGGCACTGCGCCGGGCGGAGGCCTGGCCCGCTGACACACCGGTTCGCGCGGGGATCACCGCGATGGGGTTCGGCGGCATCAACACCCACATCGTCCTGGACAACTCCCGTTCACGCCGCCGGTCGACACTGGACACCCGTACGCGCGCGCTGGCCACCGGCCTCCAGGACGCCGAACTGCTGGTGGTCGACGCGCCGACTCCGAATGATCTGGTGCAGCGGCTGGACCAGCTGATCGAGTTCGTGCCGTCCCTGGCGTACGCCCAGCTCGCCGACCTGGCCGCGACCCTGCACGGTGAGCTGCGCGAGCAGCCCTTCCGGGCGGCCGTGGTCGTCTCCTCGCCCGAGGACGCCGAGCGGCGGCTGCGCAAGGTACGCGACTCGGTGGAGGCCGGGGAGACCCGGATGTTCTCCGCCGACGGCCGCTGCCTGGTCGGCCACGTCAGCGGGCCGGGACGGATCGGCTTCCTCTTTCCCGGCCAGGGCTCCGGACGGGGCGTCAGCGGCGGCGCGCTGCGTCGCCGGTTCGCCGAGGCGGAGGAGGTGTACCAGCGGGCGAACCTGCCCACCGGCGGCGACGTGGTGGCCACCGAGGTGGCCCAGCCGCGCATCGTTACCGGCTCCGCCGCGGGCCTGCGGGCGTTGACCACGCTCGGCATCGAGGCCGCCGTGGCGGTCGGTCACAGCCTGGGCGAGATCTCCGCGCTGCACTGGGCCGGCGCGATCGACGAGGCGGGCCTGCTGCGTATCGCCGCCGTGCGGGGCCAGACCATGGCCCGGCACAGCGCCTCCGGCACGATGGCCAGCCTCGGTGCCGCGCCGGAGGCCGTCGACCCGCTGATCGCCGACCTGCCGGTGGTGATCGCCGGCTACAACAGCCCCGACCACACCGTGATCGCCGGTGCGGAGGACGCGGTCAAGGCTGCGTGCCGGAGGGCGTCGGACGCGGGGCTGAACGCCTCCGTCCTGTCCGTCTCGCACGCGTTCCACTCGCCGCTGGTGGCCCCGGCGGCCTCGGCGTTCGGTGCGGCGCTGGCCGACGAGCCGTTCCGGCCGCTGGACCGGCGGCTGGTCTCCACTGTCACCGGCGACGTGCTGCCGGCCGACACCGACGTGCCCGCCCTGCTGAGCCGCCAGATCACCGACCCGGTGCTGTTCACCCTGGCTGTCACCCTCGCCGCGAAGGACGTCGACCTGTTCGTCGAGGTCGGGCCGGGCCGGGTACTGACCGGGCTGGCGTCCCGGACCACCGACGTACCAGCGGTCGCCCTGGACACCGACGAGGAGTCGATCGCCAGTCTGCTCAAGGTGGTCGGCGCGGCGTACGTGGTCGGTGCGGCACCGGTGGACAGCGGGCTGTTCCACGGCCGGCTGATCCGGCCGCTCCAGATCGGCCAGCGGTTCTCCTTCCTGGCCAGCCCGTGTGAGGAGGCGCCGCCGCTGCTGCTGCCGGAGGCCACCGCCGCGGCGGCGCTCACGCCGGCCGCCCGGCCCGCCGAGCCGACTGTCGCGGACCTCCTCGGCGAGTCCGCCGAGGAACAGCTGCGCCAGTTGGCCGCTGAGCGGGCGGAACTCCCGCTGGAGACGGTGCAGCCGGACAGCCACCTCCTGGACGACCTGCACCTCAGCTCGATCACCGTCGGCCAGGTGGTCAACGACCTCGCCCAGCGGATGGGGGTGCCGACCGCGGCGCTGCCCACCAACTTCGCCACTGCCACCGTTCGGGAGCTGGCCGAGGCGTTGGACGAGTTGGCCGGTACGGCTGGGCAGGCCGGGTCGGTGACCGAGCCGTCGGTGGCCGGAGCCGCCGCCTGGGCCCGGCCCTGGCGGCTGGACCTGGACGAGCTGCCCGCGCCCGCGCGGGTGGCTCCCGAGGAGACCGGCCGGTGGCGGGTGCACGCCGCACCCGGACACCCCTGGGCCGACCGGTTGGCCACCGCCCTGCAGCGGGCGAACCTCGGCGACGGGGTGCTGGTCTGCCTGCCCGACCCCTGCCCGGAGGAGGCGCTCGACCTGGCGCTGACCGGGGCCCGGGAGGTCCTTGGCGGTGCCCCTGGCACCAGGTACGTGCTGGTCCAGCACGGTCGCGGCGCGGCCGGCCTGGCCAAGACCCTCCGCCTGGAGGCGCCCCACGCCCGGGTCACCATCGTTCACCTTTCCGACGACGCGGCAGTGGTGGACCGGGTGGTGACCGAGGTGGCGGGCACCGCCGACTACCGCGAGGTGCACTACGACACCTCCGGCGTACGCCGGGTGCCGACGCTGCGCGCCATGCCGGTGCGTGCCGCCCGGCCCCGTCCCGCGCTCGGCGCGGACGACGTGCTGCTGGTCACCGGCGGCGGCAAGGGCATCACCGCCGAGTGCGCGCTCGCCATGGCCACCGACAGCGGGGCGAGCCTGGCCCTGCTCGGCCGTTCCGACCCGGCGTCCGACACCGAGCTGGCGGCCAACCTGGCCCGGATCGCCGAGGCCGGGGTGACGGTCCGCTACGCCCGCGCCGACATCACCGACGCCGACCAGGTACGTCGTGCCGTCGCCGAACTCACCGCGCAGCTCGGTCCGGTCACCGCGGTCCTGCACGGTGCCGGCCGTAACGAGCCAGCCTCGCTGGCCAGGCTGGACCTGGCGGACTTCCGGGCCACGCTCGCGCCGAAAGTCGACGGCCTGCAGGCCACCCTGGAAGCGGTCGACCCGGACCGGCTCAAGCTGCTGGTGACCCTGGGCAGCATCATCGGCCGCGCCGGGCTGCGCGGCGAGGCGCACTACGCCACCGCCAACGACTGGCTGGCCGAGACCACCGAGGAGTTCGGCCGACGGCACCCGGGATGCCGGGCTGTCTGCCTCGAGTGGTCGGTCTGGTCGGGTGTCGGCATGGGCGAACGGCTCTCCGTGATCGAGTCCCTCACCCGCGACGGGGTCACCCCGGTCACGCCGGACCAGGGCATCGCGATCCTGCGCCGGCTGCTGGCCGACCCGGACGCGCCCGGCACTGTGGTGATCAGCGGCCGCACCGAGGGCATCGACACGGTCCGCTACGACCTGCCGGAGCTGCCGCTGCTGCGGTTCGTGGAACGGCCGTTGATCCGGTACCACGGCGTGGAGCTGATCACCGAGGTCGACCTCAACGTCGGTACCGACCTCTACCTGGCCGACCACCTCCTCGACGGCAACCTGCTCTTCCCGGCGGTGTTCGGCATGGAGGCGATGGCCCAGGTGGCCGGTGCGGTCACCGGCGACGGACGGGTGCCGGTCATCGAGCGGGCAGAGTTCCTCCGGCCGATCATCGTCCCGCCGTACGGCCGCAGCCGGATCCGGGTGGCCGCGGCGGTGACCGACGACGACACCGTCCAGGTCGCCATCCGCAGCGAGGAGACGGGCTTCGCCGCCGATCACTTCACCGCGACGATGCGCTTCACCGACTTGGTGGCCCCCGACGGCCCGCCCGACCAGGTCTGCGACGAGATCGCCCCGCTGTCGATGTCACCGGCCGACGATCTGTACGGCGACGTGCTGTTCCAGGGTGACCGGTTCCAGCGGCTGCGCCGCTACCGGCGGGCCGCCGCCCGCCACGTCGACGTCGAGGTGGAGGCACTCGACGACGTCGACTGGTTCGCCCGGTTCGTGCCAGACCGCCTGCTGCTCGGTGACCCCGGTGTGCGGGACGCGCTGATGCACGGCAACCAGGTCTGCGTACCGGACGCCACGCTGCTGCCGACCGGAGTGGAGCGGATCCACCCGGCGGGGGAGAAGCTGACCGGCCGGGGTGAGCTGCGCTACTGCGCCACCGAGCGTAGCCGCGACGGCGACACCTACGTCTACGACGCCGTCCTGCGGACCACCGCCGGCGAGGTCGTGGAGCGCTGGGAGGGACTGCGACTGCGTGCCGTGCGCAAGCAGGACGGTCGCGGCCCCTGGGTGGCGCCGCTACTCGGGCCGTACCTGGAGCGGGCGCTGGGCGACGTCCTCGGCGCGCAGGTGGCCGTGGCGGTCGAGCCGGACGGCCCGACCGAGGCGACCGACCAGCCGGGCGGGCACCTGGCCGTGCGGCGGGCCCGGTCGCGGATCGCGGCGCGGCGTTCGACCGGCGAGCCGGTCGAGGTGACCTACCGCCCCGACGGCCGCCCGGAGATCGCGGGCGGGCGGACGCTGTCCGTGGCGCACGGCGCGCGGCTGACGCTGGCGGTGACCGCGACCGGCGCCCTCGGTTGCGACGTCGAAACGGTGCTCCACCGCGACGACGCGGTGTGGGACGGCCTGCTCGGCGAGCACGCCGGCCTGGCCCGGCTCGTTGCCGCGGACACCGGTGAGGACGCCGACACGGCCGCGACGCGGGTCTGGACGGCGCTGGAGTGTGTGCAGAAGTCCGGCGGCCAGCCCGGCGGACCGCTGACCCTGCTGCCCTCGCCGCGTCCCGGCTGGACGGTGTTCGGGGCCGGCGAGCTGCGGGTGGCGGCCTTCGTCACCGCGGTACGCGGCGTCGACGAGCCGGTGGTGTTCGCGATCCTCACCGAGGGGAGGTGACGACGGTGGAGCGCTGGTTCGAGTACCGGCACACTGTCGGGTTCGAAGAGACCAACCTCGTCGGCAACGTCTACTACGTCAACTACCTGCGGTGGCAGGGGCGGTGCCGGGAGATGTTCCTCAAGGAGAAGGCGCCGGCGGTCCTGGCCGACCTCCGGGCGGATCTCAAGCTGTTCACACTGCGGGTCGATTGCGAGTTCTTCGCCGAGATCACCGCCTTCGACGAGCTGGCCGTCCGGATGCATCTGCGTGAGCTGGCGCAGACGCAGGTCGAGTTCGGCTTCGACTACGTCCGGCTGGACGCCGGCGGCGGCGAGCTCCTCGTCGCCCGCGGCTCGCAGCGCGTGGCGTGCATGCGCGGCCCCAACACCCGCACCGTCCCCACCCGGGTGCCCGAGGCGTTGGAGGCCGCGCTCAAGCCGTACGCCGTGGGCGTACGGGCCTGACCGGCGACCCCAGGAGTCACTGTGACTGCTCATCCCCAACCCACCGGCCTGGTGACCGACCCGAAGAAACTCCGCTGGGCACTCGCCGCCTTCGCCACCGGCGTCACGGTGGTCACCGTAGGCGGCCCGACCCCGCACGGCATGACGGCCAACTCATTCACCGCGGTCTCCCTGGATCCGCCGCTGGCCCTGGTCTGTGTCGGCCGGGACGCGATGATGCACGGCGCACTGACCGAAGCCGGGCAATTCGGGGTCTCGGTGCTCGGCGCGGCGCAGGAGCCGGTGGCCCGCTACTTCGCCGACCGGCGCCGGCCGCTGGGCCGGGAGCAGTTCGAGTTCGCCGAGTGGCAGCCCGGCAGCCGGACCGGCTCGCCGCTGCTGGTCGGCGCGATCGCGCACTTCGAGTGCGAGTTGTGGCAGGCGTACGACGGCGGGGACCACAGCATCTTCATCGGTCGGCTGGTGGCGCTGGACCGCAACGCCGACGATGCGCTGGTCTTCGTCGACGGTCAGTTCCGCCAGTTGGAGCGTGCGCGTAGCGGAGCCACGACGTGAGCGTCGGGACGCGGGCCCGCCGGACGCCGCCCGGCCCGCCGCGCCTCGCGGCGCTCCGCATGCTGATGGTGATGAATCGCGACCGGCTGGGAATGATGACCTCGGCCGCGCAACGGTACGGCGACGCGGCGCGCCTGCCCGTCGGCCCGAAGAGCCTGTACTTCTTCAACCACCCGGACCACGCCAAGCATGTGCTGGCCGACAACGCCGCCAACTACCACAAGGGCATCGGGTTGGTGCACGCCCGGCGGGCGCTCGGCGACGGGTTGCTCACCAGCGAGGGTGAGCTGTGGCGCAAACAGCGCAAGGTGATTCAGCCGGCGTTCCAGAGCCGGCGGATCGCCGCCCAGGCCGGTCAGGTGGCGGAGGAGGCCGCGGCCCTGGTCGAGCGGCTCCGCCGCCGAGCCGGCGACGTCGTCGACATGTCGGACGAGATGACCTCGCTGACGCTGGGGGTGCTGGGCCGTACTCTGCTCGACACCGACCTGGGCCGGTTCCCGACCATCGGCGGTGACTTCGCCGCCGTGCAGGACCAGGCGATGTTCGAACTGGCGACGTTGAGCGCGGTGCCGCCGGTGCTCCCGCTGCCCCGGCAGCTGCGGTTCCGGCAGTCCCGGCGGCGGCTGGAGGGGATCGTCGACCAGTTGGTGACTGAGCGCGGCAGTGCCGACGACGACCGGGCGGATGTGCTGTCCCGGCTGATCGCCTCCGCCGGCCGGGAGCGGGATCCGCGCATCGGACGCGCCCGACTCCGCGACGAGCTGGTCACCCTGCTGCTCGCCGGCCACGAGACGACCGCCAGCACACTGAGCTGGACCCTGTACCTGCTCGACCGGCACCCCGAGGCACGCGAACGGCTGCGCGAAGAAGTGGTCTCGGTGCTCGGTGACCGGCTGCCCACAATGGACGACCTGGGCCGGCTGCGTTACACCTCGATGGTGCTGGAGGAGGTGATGCGCCTCTACCCGCCGGTGTGGCTGCTGCCGCGCAAGGCCCTGTCCGAGGACGAGGTGGGCGGCTACCACGTCCCCGCCGGCGCGGACGTGCTCATCTGCACGTACACCCTGCACCGGAACCCGCGGTTCTGGGACGACCCGGAGCGATTCGACCCGGAGCGGTTCGACCCGGCCCGTTCCGTCGACCGACCCCGGTACGCGTACATCCCGTTCGGCGCGGGGCCCCGGTTCTGCGTGGGCAATCACCTGGGTCTGATGGAGGCCACCTTCGCCACCGCGTTGCTGGTGCGGGATCTGCGCCTGACCCGTCCGGCGGGTCGTCCGGTGGTGCCTGAGCCGATGCTGTCACTGCGGGTGCGCGGCGGCCTGCACATGCGCGTCGGCCTGCCCGACTGACAGTGGTCCGCCGCCGTCCCCGCCCGGTCCGCCGGGTGGGGACGGCGCCGTTCACGACTGTTTTTCCCGAGCACTTTTCTCCCGAGTCGCAACCGTCGTGAGCAGTGGCACTCGCCGCTTTCGAAAAACATTTCTTCATCCGTGCGCGCTTCGCCGTAAACAGCTTCGAGAGCAATTCCTGAGAAGACACCGCGCCGCACCGGACGAAAGCATGGCGATGGTTCGTACCGAGACGCCGCGTCCGACCGCACCGCCCGCTGCCGGCCGACCCCGTATGTCCCGGCGCCGTCTACCCGAGGGGGACACTTGCCACCGCAATCCGTAGGCATCCTGCGCCGACTCATCCCACCCGTGTTCGTCCTGGTGCTGGTCGCCGGCCTGTTCTCGGTGGCCCGGCTGCCCTCGGCCTCTGCCGAGGAGCGAAGCGCGCTGGCCTCCCGATACGCGTTCACCGAACGACCGATCGCGCTGCCGCCCGGCCTGCCGGAGCGCACCGGGCGTCAGGTGAACCCCCGGTACGAGCACATCCGGTCCTGGATCTCGTCCGTCGGCGCCGCAGTGGCGCTCAACGACCTGGACGGCCAGGGTGGCGCGAACGACCTGTGCCTTGTCGACACCCGCAGCGACGCGGCGATTGTCACCCCGGCCCCGGACAGCGGTGCCACCTACGCGCCGTTCGTGCTGGATCCGACCCCGCTGCCGATGGGTCCGGCGATCGCCCCGATGGGCTGCACCCCCGGCGACTTCAACCTCGACGGCCGGATGGACCTGCTCGTCTACTACTGGGGCCGTACGCCGGTGTTGTTCCTGCAGCGCCCCGGGGTGACCTCGCTGAGCCTCGCGGCGTACCACCCGATCGAGCTGATCCCACAGCAGACCACCGGCTCCCTCTACCGCGGTCCGTTGTGGAACACCAACGCCGTCGCGGTGGCCGACTTCGACGGTGACGGCCGCCCGGACATCGGGATCTTCAACTACTTCCCGGACAGCCAGGTCCTCGACCCGCAGGGCCTGCCGCACGTGCAGATGAACCACTCGATGTCGCACGCGCACAACGCCGGTGGCGCGTACCTCCTGCGGTGGACCGGCGCTACCACCGGTGACTCACCCTCGGTGAGCTACGAGAGGCAGGTGGGCGGCGATCCGGAATTCTTCACCGGCTGGACCCTCGGCGCCAGCTCCGCTGACCTGGACGGCGATCTGCTTCCGGAGCTGTACCTGGCCAACGACTTCGGACAGGACCGGCTCTTCCACAACCGGTCCAGGCCCGGCCAGATCCGATTCGACCTGGTGGAGGGAGAGCGCACCCCGATCACCCCGAAGTCACTCGTGCTCGGACACGACTCGTTCAAGGGCATGTCCATCGACTTCGCCGACCTGGAGGGGCGCGGACGGTTCGACGCGTTCGTCAGCAACATCACCGAGTCCTGGGGTCTGGAGGAGAGCAACTTCCTCTGGCAGAACACGGCCTCGACGCCGGAGCAGGCCCGGAAGATGCTGAGCAGGGGCGAGGCGCCGTTCCGCAACCAGGCCGCCGCCAAGAACATGGCCTGGGTCGGTTGGGGCTGGGATGCCAAGATGGCCGACTTCGACAACAGCGGACGGTTGGCGGTCGTCCAGGCCACCGGCTTCGTGAAGGGCACCATCAACCGGTTCAACTGGTTGCAGGAGTTGGCGATCAGCAACGACCTGCTGCTCTCCGACCCGGACATGTGGCCCAAGGCCGAACCCGGTGACGACCTCGCCGGGGACAACGAGCTCGCGTTCTGGGTACGCGAGGACAACGGCCGGTACGCCAACATCAGCAAGGAACTCGGTCTGGCCCTGCCCGTTCCCACCCGGGGTGTGGCGGTGGCCGACACCAATGGCGACGGCGGCCAGGACTTCGCCGTGGCCCGCCAGTGGGGTCCGCCGGCGTACTACCGCAACGAGAAGCCCGGGAACGGCAACTTCCTGGGGCTGCGGCTGACCCGGCCGACGCTGTCCGGCGACGGTGCCTCACCGGCGTACGGCGCGCAGGTGCGGCTCACCACCGCCGACGGCCGCACCCAGCTCGCCCAGCTCGACGGGGGCGGGGGTCACTCCGGCAAGCGCAGCTTCGACGTGTTCTTCGGCCTCGGCACCGCCGGGGACCGGCCGGTCAAGGCCGAGCTGTGCTGGCGCGACCTCACCGGTGCCACTCACCGACAGACGCTCGACCTGACCGCCGGGTGGCACGACTTCATGCTGACCAGTCGAGCCGAGGAGTTGACCAAGCGATGACGGACGTCAAGCAACCCGAGGCGACCAGGGAGCTGTCCCTCGCCACCCCGGTCACGCCGTCCGCGACGGCAGCGCAGCCGACGCCCACCACGGACCGGCCCGCCGTACCGCGGGTCGACAGCAAGGACCCGCGCTACATGGCGCTGCGCAACTTCGCCATGTCGATGACGGTCTTCAACATCCTGGGTTACACCGTGCTCGGTTTCGAGCAGCCCTGGCTGTGGCCGATCCTGGCCCTGGCGGTCGGATACGGCACCGAGATCATGGTTGAGATGGTTTCGGCGCGGGCGCTGAAACGGCCGGCGGCCTTCAGCGGCAACGGCGCGTGGGGGGTCTACACCTTCCTGCTGCCGGCGCACATCACCGCGCTGGCCGCGAACATGTTGCTGTACGCCAACGACAACTTCTGGCCCATCGCGTTCGCGGTGGTCGTGGCAGTCGGTCAGAAGGCGGTGCTCCAAGCGCCGATCAAGGGTCGAATGCGGCACTTCATGAACCCGTCCAACTTCGGCATCACCATCACGCTGCTGGTGTTCTCCTGGGTCAACATCGCCCCGCCGTACCACTTCACGGAGAACGTGCCCGGGGTGATCAGCATCCTGATCCCGGTGATCATCGTGACGGCGGGAACGGTGATCAACGCCATGTTGACCAAGAAGGTGCCGCTGATCGTCGGCTGGCTGGGCGCGTTCGTGATCCAGGCGGTGCTCCGGCACTTCATCTGGGACGTGTCGCTGGTCGCCGCGCTCGTCCCGATGACCGGGGTGGCCTTCGTCCTGTTCACCAACTACATGATCACCGACCCGGGCACGACCCCGGCGGCACCTCGGATGCAGTTCATGTTCGGTGCCAGCGTGGGCATGGTCTACGGCCTGCTGATGGTGTTCAACGTGGTCTACACGCTGTTCTTCGCCGTGACCCTGGTCTGCCTCGCCCGTGGGCTGTTCTGGTGGGGCAGGTGGCTGGTGCAGCGCAACCGGCCCGAGGAGAACCTGACACCCGCACCGCCGCCCGCCGCTGTGGCGCTACCGGTCGCCCGCTGACCGTCCGCCGGTCCCGGTCACCGGTCGGCCCGCTCGTCGTGGGTCCGCCGGTGGCCGGGACCGGCCGCTTTCGTGGAGGTGCACCATGAACCTGCTCGTCGTCGGCGCCTCGTACCGGACCACTCCGGTCGACGTACTGGAACGGCTCGCGGTCGGATCCGCCGAGCTGCCAGGGCTGCTGCGCACGCTGCTCGACCGGCCGGCGGTCGAGGAGGCGGTGGTGCTGTCCACCTGCAACCGGGTGGAGGTGTGGGCGGCGGTCAGCGGCTTCCACGCCGGGCTGCGCGAGATAGGCGCGACGCTCGCCACGCACGCCGACGCCCCGACCGACGTGCTGGCCCGGCACCTGTACGCGCATTACGACGACGCCGCAGTGGCGCACACCTTCACCGTCACCGCCGGCCTGGACTCGATGGTGGTCGGCGAGGCGCAGATCCTCGGGCAGGTGCGGGCCGCGTACCGGGCCGCGGTCTCGTACGGCAGCGCCGGCCGGCTGACCCACGAGCTGGTGCAGCACGCGCTGCGGGTCGGCCGACGGGTCCGGGCCGAGACCGACATCGGGCGCTGCGGCGCCAGCACGGTGACCGCCGCCCTCGACGTGCCGGCGGGACACCTGCCCGGTGGCCTCGCCGGCCGCCCCGCCCTGGTGGTCGGTGCCGGGTCGATGGGCGGGATCGCCGTCGCCGCGCTGGCCCGCGCCGGCGCCGGACCGATCGCGGTCGCCGGGCGCGGCGCCGAGGGCATCCGCCGGCTCGTCGCGGCGTACGGCGTGCGGCCCGTGCCCGCGGCGGACCTGGTGCCGGCTCTCGCCGCCGCCGACGTCGTGGTGACCGCGACGACAGCACCGGACCCGGTGCTCACCGCCGAGCTGGTCGCGCCGGCGCTACGTCGCCGGCTGACCCGCGGCCCGGACCTGCCGCTGTTCGTGCTGGACCTGGCGATGCCCCGGGACGTGGACCCGGCGGTCGCCCGGCTCGACGGCGTGGTGGTCGTCGACATCGGCGGACTCGGCGCGGTGGCGCGCCACGGCGTCGAGCGCCGGGGCCAGGATGCGGCCGCGCGGATCGTGGCCGCCGAGCGCGACGCGCTGGCCGGCCGGCTCCGCGGGGCCGACGCCGGGCTGACCGTGGCCGCGCTGCGCCGCCGGGCCGACCGGACGGTCAGCGCGGAGCTGCGCCGGCTGGCCCAGCGCCGACCTGACCTCAGCGAGGCGCAGCGGGCCGAGGTGGCCCGCACTGTCAACCGGGTGGTCCAACAACTGCTGCACCCCCCGTCGGTACGTGTCCGTCAGCTCGCCGGTGAGCCGGACGGCGAGCGTTACACAGCGGCGCTGCGTCAGCTGTTCGACCTGGAGGTGCCGCACAGCACCCCGGTCGCCGACGTGCCCCGGGTGGCCTGACCGTCGTCAGCGACCGTCGTCGGCGGGCGTCTCGGCGAGGGCCTTGATGCCCTCCAGGGTGGTGAACATGGCCTCCCGTAGGGCGGCCGTGCGGCGTTCGATGATGACCTCCTCCTGCTCCGGTGCGCGGTCGATGATGAGGCTCAGACCGGTGCGGCCCGGCCCGATGCGGACCGAGTGGGTCAGTCGACATCCACCCGCCTCCTCGACGAGCCGGAACTGCCAGGTCGAACCCGGACGCTCCGGGTCGGCCGGGCCGCCGCCGAACCGGCCGGCCTCGTCGACCACCACCCAAGCGAACACACGTGGCGCGTCGAGGCGCACCACGTGCGAGACGGTTTGCCACTCGCCCAGCAGGGGGTGGTGGTTCTCCCCTTCGAACCGGGCGCCCAGCGTCGGCCTGTCGCAGTCGTCCAACCACCGCACGCGCCGTAACTCCTGGCTGAACCGCGCGGGCAGTTCGATGTCCGTCACCAGGTCCCACACCCGGGCGGGGTCGGCCGCCACATGCAGGTCACACTCGATTGTCGGGCCGTCGGCGTACCGCACGTCACCGCTCCTCTGTTCGTTTCGGACTCGTGCCGGTCCACTACAGCGCATGACATGATCGGAATTCAAGTGCGCGAATTCGTGGTGGCGTCGAGCGGGCGGGTGGCGTCGTCGCTATTGCGTAGACAGGCAATGCGCGGGTTGCGGTGTTATGGGTTGTTGGCCCGCCGGCCTGGAGGCGGCGGCATTGACACACGCCGACATTCATTCCAAGGTCGATGGATTCGTCTCTCCGTCGAAGGGGCCGCAGGATGGTCAGCAACGAGCACAGGTACGTCATCGTCGGGGCGGGTCCCGCCGGCGTTCAACTGAGCTACTACCTACAGCAGCACGGTGCCGACTACCTGACGCTCGAAAGCGGAGACGCGCCGGGTGGGTTCTTCCGGCGGTTTCCACGCCATCGCAGGCTCATCTCGCTGAACAAGGTGCACACCGACAGCACCGATCCGGAGATTCGCCTGCGCTGGGACTGGAATTCGCTGCTCAACGACGACCCGGACCTGCTGTTTCCGAAATTCAGCGAGGAATACCTGCCGGCGGCCGATGACCTGGTGCGCTACCTCGCCGAGTTCCAACGTGTGCACACGCTCAACATCCGATACGGCACGACGGTCGAGCAGATCACGCGTACGGGCGACGGCTTCACAGTGCGCACCGACCAGGGTGAGGTGCGCGCGCGCTGCCTGGTCGTCGCGACCGGCTGGGGCCAGCCGTTCGTTCCGGCCATCACGGGCATCGAGCACGCCATCGGGTACGAGGACATGGTCATCGACCCCTCGGCGTACGACGATCAGCGGGTCCTGATCATCGGCAAGGGCAACTCCGCGTTCGAGACCGCGTCGGCCATCCTCGGCCACGCGTCGATGGTGCACCTCGCCAGCCGGCAACCCCTGCGACTGGCGTGGAACACCAAACACCCCGGGGACGTCCGTGGTCAGTACGGCGCGATCCTCGACAGCTACCAGTTCAAGACGCTGCACTCGGTGCTCGACTGCACGATCGACGAGATCCGGCCGGTCGACGGGCGTTTCCAGGTGTCGATCACGTACACCCACGCTCAGGGGGAGACCGCCGTCCTCGACTACCACACGGTGCTGAGGTGCACCGGCTTCCGGATGAACACCGCGATGTTCGACGAAACGGCCCGTCCCGACATGGTGCGGGACGGGCGTATGCCCGGGCTGCGCCCCGACTGGCAGTCGAGCAACGTCGACGATCTGTACTTCGCCGGCACCATCGCCCAGGCCCGGGACGTCAAGCACGCGTCGTCACCCTTCATCGACGGCTTCCGGTACAACCTCCGTACGTTCACCCGGATCCTGCGTGAGCGCTACGACGACGTCCCGTTGTCGTACGCGACGACGCCGGCCGACGCCGCGTCGCTGACCAAGCTGATGCTCGACCGCGTCAACTGGTCCTCGGCGCTGTGGACCCAGTTCGAATACCTCTGTGACGTCTTCGTCCGCGACGACGCCACCGGCGACTTCCACCACTATGAGGACCTACCGGAGGACTATGCTGTGGAGCGCTTCGGGGCTGCCACGCAGTGGTACACGCTCGCGCTCCGGTGGGGCCGCGACGACTACGGCGACGTCTTCGCCATCGAGCGGCATCCGATCCCCGACCGGGCCAGGGAGAGCGCCTTCATCCACCCGGTGATCCGGCGGTACCGCGGTGCCGAACTGGTCGCCGAGCAGCACCTGCTGGAGGACCTGCTGGCCGAGTGGCGGCGAACGGACCGGCACGTCGAGCCCCTGGTCGACTTCCTGACCAGGGACCTCACCAGCGGATCATGACCTCGTCGAGGGGTTTGCGGGTCAGGTCGGGGACGTGGGCGTCCGGCGTGGGATACCCGACGGGCATCACCACGTACGGGCGCTCCTCGGGCGGACGCTCACACACCTCGTTGAGAAATCGCATCGGGCTGGGCGTGTGGGTCAGTGTGACCAGGCCGGCATGGTGCAGCGCGGTGATCAGCAGGCCGACCGCCATGCCGACGGACTCCTTGACGTAGTACGGCTTCGGGGTGTTCGGCCCCTGGTGCACCTCGAACACGACGATGACGGCCGGTGCGGTCTCCAGGAACGGTTTCCGCCAGTCGGTGCCGAGTCCGGCGATCGCACCGAGCCACTCCTGCGAGGCGCGGCGGTCGTAGAACGCGCGTTCCTCGGCCTCGGCCGCGTCGCGTAGCCGGCGTTTGCGGACCGGGTCGGTCAGCACGACGAACCGCCACGGCTGCACGTTGGCCCCACTGGGTGCGGTCGACGCGGCCCGGATCGCTGCCTCGACCACCCCGTCGGGTACGGGGTCGCTGGCGAAGTCGCGCACGGAACGGCGCCGCGCCATGCGGTCGGCGAACGCCTCCGCCTCCCGCACCATGTCCGCGGGGGATCGACGCTCGAACTGGATGGGGACCTTGGAAAGCAGGTCTGTGTCGTGCACCTGGAACCTCCCCTGATCCGGCGTGCCGGTTTCTGCGGGAGGGTCACCTGCCGCCGGCATCCGGTTCGTTCAGCATTTCGGAGGCCTGACGGCATGTCGTTACGCAGGTGTGCTGTCTTCGCGGGTCGGCACGTCAGGCGCGGTCCGGGTGGCGATGTCGTCGACCACGTCGGTCAGGCGTCCACGGAGCGCCGCGGCGGCCCGCTGGCGGGTCGCCCCGTCGCCGTCCACGGCGAGCGACCTCAGCCATGTCTCCACCCGCTGGCGGTCACCCGCCTCGTTCAGCGCTGGTCCGGCGAGCGCTACCAGCCGTTCGGCGAGGGCCGTGGCGGGCAGCAGCCGGCCCGTGGCGGCGTCGACGCCGTGGCCGCCCATCCCGTCGCGGGCGGCTCGCCAGTACGCCAGTCGCATCAGCTCCGGGACCAGTTCCGGCCCCTGGTCGCCCCGGTCGACGGCATCCCCGGAGACGACCACCAGAGCCCGCACCAGGGCCGCGAGCGCCGCGGATTCGGCGGCGCTGACGGGTACGTCGGCCACCCGTACCTCAAGGGTGGGGTGGTTGGTGGACAGCCGGAGATCCCAGAAGATGGTGCCGTGATCGACCAGCGCGCCCGCCTCGAGCAGCATGTCCACGTGGTCGTCGTACTGTCGCGCCGACGTCAGGAACGGCGGCGGGCCGGCCACCGGCCAGCGCCCCCACGTGACGCTGCGCCAACTGGCGTACCCGGTGTCGCGTTCGGGCCAGTACGGCGAGTTGGCCGTGAGGGCGAGCAGCACCGGGAGGTGCTGGCGCAGATGGTTGCCGATCAGCACGGCACGGTCCCGGTCGGGCTGCTCCACGTGGACGTGCACGGCGCAGATCGCGAGCTCGTCGTGCAGCCCACGGTAGGTCGCGGTGCCCCGGTCCTGGCGAGGCCCTTCGGTGAGGGGTGGCGGCACGGCACGGCCCAGCACCGGCGAGCCGCTGGCGATCACCCGCAGACCCGCCGACAGGGCTGCGGCCTGGACGGCGGCGCGGCCCTCAGCGAGCTGCGCGCCGATATCCTCGACGCTTCGGCACGGGTCGGTCCTCGTCTCCACCTGAAACTTGGTGATCTCACCACCCACCCGGGTGCCGAGGGCCGGGCGCGCTCGGTCGACGACGATGGCCGCCTCCGGCACGAGCTCGCCCCGGTCGGCGTCGACGACGAGGAACTCTTCCTCGACGCCGAGCAGGGGAATGGATGATCCCGCACGCTGTCCCGTAGTCATCCCGACGCCGACCTCTCGCTGCCGGTCGTGTGCCGGCGGTGAGCACGTTACGTTACGGGATCACGTCGGTGGGTCAAGATCCGGGACGCTCCGATGTGGACAGAGCCTCGACGAGCCCGGCCAGGAGCGCCGTCCGTTCGGGCATCCGGTCGAGGCAGACATACTCGTCGGCGGCATGCGCTCCGCCGCCCACCGCGCCCAGGCCATCCAGGGTCGGTACGCCCAACGCGGCGGTGAAGTTGCCGTCGGACGCGCCGGCCGCGTACGCGCCGACGAGGCCCGGGATGCCGAGCTGACGGGCGACCGACTGGGCCAACTTCAGCAGCGGTCGCGCGAGCTCCTCGGACATCGGGTAACGGTTGATCCCTCCCTGCACGGCCAGCGTCGCCTCAGGCAGGAACGGCACCAGAGCGCGGATGGCGTGATCGACCCGTTCCAGCTCGTCCCTGGTCCAGGCCCGCACGTCAACGGCCAGGCTGGCGCGCTCCGGCACCGTGTTCGTCGTGGTGCCAGCGGACAGCAGGGTCGGTGTGACGGAGGTGCCGCCGCTGTCCATCGCGCCGAGCGCACCCAAGGTGAGAACCTGGTGGGCCACCTCGACCGTGGCGTTCACTCCGCGCTGCGGTTCGACGCCCGCGTGGGCGGCGCGACCCTCGACGATGACGCGGTAGACCGAACCGCCCTTCCTGGCCACCTTCACCTGCCCGTCCGGGGTGGCCGCCTCGCAGACGAGAACGGCACCGGAACGCCGTGCCTCGCGTTCGATCAGCGGCCGTGACGTGACGGACCCGGTCTCCTCGTCGCAGGTGAGCAGCACGCCGACGGACGAGGTGTCCTCGATCAGTCGCAGTGCCGTGAACATCTGCACGATCCCGGCCTTCATGTCGCAGACGCCAGGTCCCGTCGCCACGTCCCTGCGTACGGTGAAGGGCCTGGATCGGATCGTGCCGACCGGGAAGACCGTGTCGAAGTGGCCCAGGAGCAGCACGCGCTGATCGGCGGCCGGCCACAGCAGGTGCGGCAGACCGTCGATCACGACCCGACAGGCGGGCCGGCCGAGCGCCTCCTCGCCCCAGCGGGCGAGCAGGTCGGCACAGGACTCAAGATGGGGCAGCGAGCCCGGTGCCGACTCGAGCGCGACGAGCGCGCCCAGCCGGTCAACCATGTCTGCTCGGAGCTGCTTCGTCGCGGGGAGCAGCCGGCGTGCGAGGTTCATCGATCCCTCCAGCGTCACAGGTGCCGGGCAGGGCCGGGCCTGTCCGTCGACCATCGCAGAGGGATCAGGGTGGGGTCACCCGTGTCTGTGCTCAGGCGGCTGGCGGCCCGCTGACCGCAGCCCCGTAACCAACCTCGACGATCCGACGTGCGGTCTCGGCGTAGGCGTCCCGGCCCTCGGGCGCGAAGGTGCCGAGCCCGTCGACGTAGCGGTTGAACATGCAGAACGCGGCGGCGATCAGGACGGTGTCGTGGATCTCCAGGTCGGTGGCGCCCTCGGCGCGGGCGTCGTCGACGAGTTCGGTCGTGACCTCGCGACCACTGATCTGTACCGCACCGGCGATGCGCAGCAGTGCCCGCAGTTTGGCGGAGATCGGGGCGGTGTCCAGGTCCGCGCGTACCTGGTCGACGAGGGAGTAACCCTCGTCGAGTTGCGCCGCGGCGAACGCGGAGTGCGACGCGCAGCAGAAGTTGCAGTCGTTACGCCCGGACACGTACGCGGCGATCAGTTCGCGCTCACCGGCCGGAAGCGAGTGAGGGGCACGCAGCAGCACCTCGGCCAGTTCGTTGAGTGGCTTCGCCGTCTCCGGCCGGTACCGCATCGGTCCGGAGATGCCGGGAAACTGCTTCTCGTCCAACCCGAGATCGATGTGCGCCATGGTCGTCAAACCCTTCGCTTGTGGGTCACGGCCCCGCCGACATCAACGTCCACAGCGGACAGGAGCGCGCGCGGCCGTGCGGCTGGTGCCGCGCAGCCACGATCCCACTCGGTCCACCGCTCGGATCTCTTCATTTGTGCTCTCTTCCCGTCGAGGTGGCGTCGGGCGCACCGCGAAAACATCAGGTGCCCCGGTCGACCTGTCCACGGAACGACCGATTTCCGGCCGACGCGGTCCTCACGACATCGGGTTGCGCTCGGCGAACTCCCACATGATCGCGCTGGCGTCCGGGCCCGCGTGATCGGTGTACCTGCCGTCGCCGTCGGGGCCGGGCCAGGCGTGCCCCATGTCCTGGACGCGGTACGCCTCGACGATCGACGAGCCGTCCGGCGCGGTGATCGTCGTCCGCGTGTACGCGTGCCGGTCGGCGGCGCCCGGCACGGACGCGGTCTTCGTGGTCGGGTCGAGGCTGTCGTTGGGCAGCCCGTCGTCGACGAGGTCATTCACCGCGGTCCAGTGGGCGACGAGTCGGGTGCCGACCAGGGGCGGCACGACCTCGTCCTGCTCGCCCTGGATGACCAGCAGCGGCACCCGTCGGGCCCGGTCACCCATCTGTGCCCAGCCCTGACGTGCCGTGTCCAACGGCGGCGTGGCGTCCGGTTTGTCCGGGTCGACCCGGTTGAGCCCGTACTCGCCGCCGGCGACCGAGGTCACCGTGGCGAAGACGTCGGGGTAGGTCACGCCGAGGATGACAGCGGTCCCCGCGCCCGACGAGGCACCAGCTACGTGCACGCGCGCCGGATCCGCGTCGTACTTCTGGACCACCTCGCGGGCGACACCGGCCAACAGCGCGGGTTCGCCGGTGTGCCGTTGCTGATGCCGTGGGTCGGCGGAGTTCCAGCAGGCGATGACGTTACGGGAGATCAGTTGCGTGGGGTAGACGACGATGAAGCCCTCCCGGTCGGCCAGGCTGTTGAACTGCGTCGTGGACTTCATGGAGTTCCACCCGTAGCCGGTCATCGCGCAACCGTGGATGGCCATGACGACCGGAAGCCGGGCCGTCCCGTCGTGCTGGGGTGGAAGGTGAACCTGGTAGCGCTGCGAACCGGCAGCGCCTTCGTAGACGTGGTTTCGGTCGTTCTCGCCCATCTGCCAGGGCAGGCCGAGCTGGAGTGCGGCGACGCCGAGGCTGACGGCGGCCACGACGATGGCGAGAGTGCCGGAGACGATCCAGAGCCACCGCCGTCGCGAAGGACGGGTGGGTTCCATGTCGGCATCCACCGGGGAGGGCGGGACGGTCATGGGTGTCTCCTTTCTACCTCGAAGGAAAGGTCCCCCACAGTGCGAAGCCGCCGTACGTGAGGTTCAGTCCACCAACGTCGAGGACGGGTGTCGGGGACATGCACCCATGACAGCAGCGTTCGCGGCCACCCGTCAGTGCAACCACGTCACGGATACCGGTGACGCTGTGTCACTGGTCGTGGCCGGGTTGCCAACGCACGCATGCCAGTCATGCGCTTCGGAACGAGTCAGCTGACCGGCCTACCCGAGCAACGTTGCCGCCGCGGTCAGTGTTGCCAGCGACAGCGTTGTGGTCACCACCACCGCCCGGTTGGCCACCGCCTCGCCGACGCCGTACTCCTGACCGTAGATGAACGTGTTCTGCGCCGTCGGCAGGCCGGCGCACACCACCACGGCGAGCAACTGCGGCGGGGACAGGTGCAGGGCCAGCCCGGCCGCGTACGCGATGACCGGCTGTGCGACGAGCTTCAGCGCGGTGATCACGGCCAGTCCGCCCGGCTCGGCTGGCTCGGCCTGCGACAGCGCCCTGCGGTGCAGCGACGCGCCGAGCGCGACCAGGGCGGCCGGAACCGCGGCGCCCGACAGCAGGGCGAGCGACGCGCCGGCCGCCGACGGCAGATGCAGGCCGGTAGCCGAGAACGCGACACCGAGCAGCGACGCCAGGATCACCGGGTTGCGTACCGGCAGGGAGGCGATACGGGCGACCCGTACCCGCCCGGCCGGGTCGCTGTGCCGGTCCAGGGCGACCAGGATCACGGGTGTCACCACCAGCACCTGCAGCAGCACCACCTCCGCCAGGAACGACACGTTGCCGAGAACCTGCGTGGCGATCGGGATGCCGAGGTTCGCCGAGTTCACGTACCCGGCGGCCATGCCCCAGATCGGCCGTTCGCCGGACGTGCGACCGAACAGCCAGCTCGCGCCGACCCACCCGAGCCCGATGACCGTGGCGGTGCTTATCCCGAAGGCGAGCAGCGGGCGGCCGGCCAACCCGGAGAGCGGCATTCGGGACAGGGCGAGGAACAGGGCGGACGGCATCGCAAGGTGGAACACGAATCGGCCGAGCACCGACGCCGCCGCATC
This sequence comes from Micromonospora sp. NPDC049089, assembly GCF_040648775.1. Taxonomy (NCBI): domain Bacteria; kingdom Bacillati; phylum Actinomycetota; class Actinomycetes; order Micromonosporales; family Micromonosporaceae; genus Micromonospora; species Micromonospora sp. NPDC049089. Next base: position 19,042 of record NZ_JBEZEH010000021.1, on the reverse strand, counting down.
GCCCAGCAGACCCCAACGACAGGCCGCGTAACCGATCGCGGTGAGGATCCAAATCGGTACGAACGCCGCTACCAGGCTCATACGGACATGTGCGTGGATCGTGAAGTCACGCGTTCAGACTCGCACCCAGCCCGGACCGGGCGAATGTCCCGCACCTCAGCAACGTCGCGGAGCACTGTCATAGGGTGACTTGCCGGCGGGCGGCGATTCTGCTGACCGTGACGTTGATGGCGAAAATCCCGACCACGACTTCGAGGAGCACGTTTCGCGGGTTCCAGTCCCAACCGTAGAGCGTCCAACTGGTCGGCTGATAGGCCAGCATGGGCAGCATCAGCGCCAGAAGGACCGCGCTGGCCGCGATCGACACCCGCACATCAAGTGCCGCGCCCACGAGGGCCGCCACCAGCCCGGCCGCCATGATGACCGGAAGGGTCAATCCGTCTGCCCAGCCATTGAGCGGGTTGGGCGTTATGACCGCCATGGTTGTCGTGGCGCCGAGAAGCCAGGTCCATTGTCGCGTGGCCCGTGGTTGGCGCGCTCGAAGGAGCGGCACCATTGTCAACACGGCCAACAGGCATACCCACGTGGAAATCTGCATGATCAGGTAGAGGCCGGTCCGGAGCCCCAGAGCAGAGTCGTACCTTGCCCATGGTTCTACGGCGTACCTCAGGTCATTCGCTATGGAGTGCCAGATCTCCCAGCCGAAGGCGCCAATGGTCAGGGGAAGGGCGAGGCGGTAGCGAGCCCACACTGCGGCGGCCAGCGCGAGAAGCAGCAATGCGGGCGTGACCGAGCTTCGCTCGTACAGAAAGCTGGCCGAATTACCCGGCAACAGCAGCCACAGGCGCCACGTGAGGGGCAGGGCCGTAAGGGCAACGCCGCACACGAGCAGGGACAGCACGGTCGATCGCAGCGCGGAGTGTCGCAAGGTGTCCCGGGAGCGGAGCTGGTCCACACCGGAGCGGACCCGCAGACCTCCCACCACGAGTGCGAGGGACTCCCGAAGCCTCGGGTGCCTCCGGTCCGTCTCGCCCGCGACCAGCAGCGTTTCCAGCATCTCGTCGGCGCGGTACTGCCGGTAGGCCCGAGGGTACGCGCGCAGCAGCCACCGGTAGCGGCGCTCCAGGCCGGTCATGCCGGCGCCGTCCGAGCCGTCGCGGCCGTCGACCGTACGGAACGGTCTCGAACGACCCGGGCCGCAGCGGCCATCCGGGCCGCCTCCTCGCGCAGTGCGGACAGCCCGCGCTCGGTCAGCTCATACGTGCGACGGGCCCGACCGTTGACCACCGCCTCTTCGGCCACCCGCACCATCTCCTCGCCGGTGAGCCGGTCCAGCGCGGCGTACAGCGTGCCGGTCGTCAGCCGCACTCGCCCGTCGGACAGCTCCTGCGCACGCTTGACGATGGCGTAGCCGTGCAGCGGTTCGTCCTGCAACGCAGCGAGGATGAAGTACGTGGGTTCCCGCATCGCCGCGGGGGGCTTAGTCATGTCATCAACATAAGCAGATGATCGACGTATGCGTCAAGCTCCATCCTCACCCGGGGGCTGCGCCGACCGCAGGCTGGGCCGGCCACCAGGAGGCGATCTGGTCGGGTTGGCGGCATCCGGCCACTGTCCTGTCGTCGTCAATCTCGGCGGACGACGAAGTTCCTGCACTTGTGGGCCAACACCACCTTCGATAGATAATGGACAGCACCGAGCGCCGCTTCAGCGACCAATGTGATCCGCCGAACCGATGGAGGCCCGTCCATGGCGTTGACCCCGGCGACTGGGGGCGGTTGCGGCGAGTCGACGCCACGCTCGCCGATCCAGTCACCGAGGCCGGTCAATTCCGACGTGGAGTGGGACAGCTTCGACCCGCAGGCATATGTCCGGCACAACTACGCCGATCTGCGGTCCGACGATCGGGAAATACTCTGCCGCATCCGAGACTTCTTCGCCGAGGCGAAGCTCTCCGACGCGCGGTGCGTCGACGTGGGATCGGGAGCGAATCTGTACCCGGCCCTGTCGCTTCTGCCGTTCGCGAAGGCCGTCGACCTGTGTGAATGGTCGACGGCGAACGTGAACTGGCTGCGCACACAGGTCGACAGCTACGACCAGCTCTGGGACCCGTACTGGCAGGTGTGCGCGGAGCACCCGGCGTACGCGGCACTGGCGGACCCGCGTCGGCGTCTGGCGCAGGTGGGCAGGGTGGTACGGGCCAGCGTTTTCACCCTGCCGAGGCATGCGTGGAGCGCCGGCACCATGTTCTTCGTGGCCTGCTCCATCTCGGCCGACCGGGCCGAGGCCGAGCACGCGATCGGTCGGTTCCTGGACGCGCTGCGGCCCGGGTCGCCCTTCGCCGTGACGGTGATGCTCGGGTCCCTCGGCTACAGCGTCGGTCGACAGATGTTCCCGGCGGTGGCACTCCAGCGCGCCGACGTGGTGGCCAGCATCGCGGCGGGCGCGTACGACCTGGACGTCCACGAGGTGCGGCCCAAGCCGCCGCTGCGGGACGGGTATTTGAGCATGCTGCTGGCCACCGGCCGTACTCGCGGATAGCGCCGATGCCGTGCTGTCGGCGCAGCGTGGCGGCGCGGCAATCCGTCGCGCCCGACCGGCCGGAGCGTCAACACGCGGCCGTCGAAGCCTTTCAAGTGGCACTCGACTGGCCCGCTACCATGATGCTGTACGTCATCGTGGGCACGGCAATACCAGAGATTTCGAGTCGACGACTACAACAGACGGCGGTGGATCATGCGGATGCAGCCGCGCCAGGAGATCCTCGACATCTGGCGGGCTACGGTTCGCAGTTGCTGGGCGAACGGTGAATGGCACTGGGGTGGCCGAAGTGGCAGCAACTCGATCAGCGACGCGGAGCAACTGCTGACCCTGTTGCTCCCTGCGGCCAAGGTCCCCGTGTTGTCACTGGACGACCCGGACCGCGCCGACGAAGAGGTGATCGAGGCGCTCAGCCCTATCGGCGGCGCGATCGAGATTCCCCGCCGGCTGGTCAGCGTGATGATCGACTATTTCCGGCGGTACACCGACGACGCCGGCACTCCGATCTTCAGCGGAGGCAGTTACCTCACCCCTGTGGAGGGCGGCCCGGAGCTCACCGACGAGCAGCGTTCCCTGGACATCGGCGACTCGTTCGCGGTCTCGGTCACACTCACGTTGGCGACTATCGGTTTCGTCAAGGTCTACCGGGGCTCCACCCAGCGGCGCGACCTGTTGGCGCAACTGGACGAACTGGACGCGATGGCGAGCGTGCGCCTCACGGCGGCGATGGTCGGCCTGCTCCGCAGCTTCAGCACCTTCGTCTTCACCTCCACGGACGAGTACGGCATTCGTCTGTGCGACATGGTCAACCAGGACGAGCTGCCGCGCCGCGAGCTGGTGGCGGCGCTGCGCGAGCAGTTGCGGGACACGATGGCGAGCCTGCGCAGCGTGATCATCGGTTCGGGTCGGGTGACCGAGGACCTGGACAACAGCGAGATGCTGTTCGAGTGCGGCTGGTCGTGGGGGATCATCTCCGGGGCTGAGGAGGTTCCGACCACTGAGCCGATCGGCTTGCAGCGTGAGGGCTCCGCGGAGAACGCCCCGTACCTCTACTTCACTGTGATCGCGATGGACGCGATCGAGGATCTGAACTCCGAACGCACCCGGTTGCTCGGGTTGCTCAACGAGGAGCAGCAGCGGCTGTCCCGGGCGCTGCAACTGCGTTGGGAGCTCACCCGCACGTACTGGGCGACGGTGGCAACCTTCGGCAACCGGCGGCGGTGGCCCATCGAGGACATCCCCTGGCGGACGACCGACGGTGACCGGACCGACTACTACACCCTCCAGGCCACGTCGCTGGCGGTGAAGGGCCTGATCGCCGTCGGGCGCGGCGGTGACGAGGAGCTCGGGCGGATCGCCTCGGTGCTGGTGGAGCTGGCACAGCGGGCGCGGATCACCCGGCGGGCGTCGCCCGGCGAGCCGGCGCTGTTCGTGCACGCGCCAGGCAAGCGGGTGACCCTGAACGACGACACGTCAAAGCCGATCATGACGTGGAACGTGAACGAGTTCTCCACTGTGCTGCTACAGCGGGCGGCCACCGTCGCCGGTCTGTTGAGCAACGCCCGACGGCGCAGCGAACTGCTCGAGCTGGCCGACGAGGTGTGGGACCACCTGCTGCTGCGGCGCATCCCGGATGGCCGGCACCAGGGGCTGTGGGACCACGCCGGTGGTGCTTTCCCCGGCCTGGCGCCGAAGCCGGACGCACCCTCCTGGTATCTGACCGAGCGGGTGGTGCAGGCTCTGGTCACCTCCGGTCAGCTGCTGTGGGAGCGGCCGTTCCCACGAGCCGGCCGGCTGGCCGACTACGCGCAGGACCTCATTGACGAGGCCGAATACCTGTTCGACCGGGAGTTGATGCGCGGCACCTTCGACGGTGAGGCGATGCAGCGCAGCATGCGCAGCATCCGAGCCAGCCTGGGCCGCGCGCAGCTGCTGGTCGACGAGCGTCCCGGCACGGCGGCCGCTCTGGTGAACACTCTCCTGTTGCTGCTCAACGACATCGCCACCGGGCAGCAGAAGGCCAGCGAGGGGATCTGAATGCTGGTCTTCGTCACGTCGCACAAGGGCGGCACCGGGCGGTCGGTGACCGCGGCGAACATCGCCTACCGCAGCGCGTTGTCCGGTCGCCCCACCTGCTACCTGGATTACGACTTCGGCTCGCCGACCGCCGGCATCACCTTCCAGATCCCGCAGGCCGTCAACGGTGTGGAGGGCGCCGGGCCCAACGGTGGCGGCCTGCACCGGTACTTGCGCGGGGAGATTCCGTCTCCGGAGCAGTTGGACGTGTGGGCCACCTCCGAACGTGCCAGTCTGCGTCAGAGGCCAATCGGGTCCGGCCCGTTGGTGCTCCTGCCGGGACAACGCAACGGTAGCGAGTTCGGTTTCACCAACGACATCGCCAAACGCTGCGCCGAGCTCTTCCTGCGCCTGGAGGAGGAGTTCGACCTGACCCTGGTGGACCTCAGCGCCGGCCGGTCGTACGCCAGCCAGATCGCGCTGGCCGCCACCGCGACCTCGACCCTGCGCAAGGTCGCCGTGCGCTGGTTGGTCTTCCACCGGTGGACTCCCCAGCACGTCACCGCAGCGGCGGACCTGGCGTTCGAGGCGGGTGGGATCGTGGCCATGGGCAAGGAGTACGGCCACGAGCCGGACAGGCTACGGGAGTCGCTGCGCTTCATCCGTACGGCGGTGATCGACTCACGTGGCCCGGAGGTCGGCCACCTCGGCCTCGCCCAGCAGGCATTCCTGCGTAAGTGCGACGCGGAGCTGTCGGAGCTGGCCCGACGCCGAGGTGTCGGGCGTACGACGCTGCTCGGCGCGGTGCCGCTTGATCCACTGCTGCAGTGGCGGGAGCAGCTCATCTCCGATCACGACGTGCAATCCAAAATTGCCAACGTCAAGACGGTGGACGCCTTCGTTGACCTGACTGAGAAGCTTTTCGACGAGACGGCATGGGACACCGCGTGATCGGCATGGATGTCAGGTTCCAGGAGGCAGCTGCGGTGCGTCGGACAGAGAGCGTGGCGTACTCGCATCTGTCCGTTGAGCTGGGGCACTTCTACGCGGAGGACTTCGGCGACGGGTGTGACGAGCTGAAACGCAAGTTCGAGCGGATCGCGGACTGGTCGGCCGCGATCCCGGCTCTGGCCCGACGAGGGCTGCCCGCGCACCGGGAGCCGCGGATCAGCACCTGCTTCATGATGGACGACTACTTCCACCGCTTCGGTACCCCCCGCGAGGTGATACCGCAGGTGCAGAGCGCCGCCGCGGAGCACGGGCTGATCCTGGACTACGTGGCCCGGGAGTCCAGCTTCGCCCGGCACGACGGCGCCGAGCTGGCCCGGTTGGTGGTCGACACACTGGTGGTCGAACCACCTCGGCACACCACCGGGAGTCGTCCACCGCTGAGCGAGTCGGGCTGGCTGTCCAACGGTAAACGGTCCCCCGGGCACGTCGACGCGCCGGCGATGACCCTGCCACGCCCGTGGACTCCGCCGTTGCAGTCCGGTGATCCCCGGCACTCCATCTTCGTCGACATCGAGCTCTGGTCCGACGAGCCGGACGCCCGGGTGTGGGCCTGCGCCCTGCTCGCCTCGGTCTGGCAGATGACCCGACTCGGCGTACTACGGCATCGGGGCGAGACGATGACGCAGCCGTGCCGGCTCGCCGGCGAGCTGCCGACGGACTGGGACGAACTGCCGGCGATCGTCCAGCTGAACCCGGCGGCCGCGCCGTTCTGCGCGTATCGCACGCTGACCCTGATGGGCACCCAGTACCTGCCGGTGGAGCTGGCCGTACGGACCATCCTCGGTCAGGTGGCGGTGCCGCCGACGGTCGCGCAGCAGGTCGCCAAACGGGCCGGCGGTGAGGGTCTGCTCCTGCCCAGCGAGTTGGTCGACCGGCTGAGCTACGTGTTCATCAGCGACTGAACGTGCTCAGCTCCCGCACGGCTCGTCGACGGCCACCCGGCCGGCCAGGTCGCGCAGCAGAGCCATGTTGCTCACGCTGATCTGATCCCGGATCCAGTTGACCGACGAGTTCCACTGACGGCTGAACCCGGGTACCTGCTCCAACTGCTCCCAGATCGGCCGCAGCCGCGGGTGCACCCGCGCGCCGGGCAGCCACAGGTGCAGCAGGTGCTCCAGCACCGGCCGCAGCCGCTCGACGTGCTCCTGCCCGGAGGCTGATCGGGTGACCGCGGACTCCACCAGCGAGGACAGCATGGTCAGCAGCCAGTCGTGCAACGCGAGATCCTCGCAGAGCCCGGCAACGGCGGCCGGCACGTCCTGCGGGTCGAGCACGAGTTCGACCGTACGCAGGGTGGGCGAGTCCACGGTCACCACCGCCGAGACGTCCCGGTCCGGACGCGCGTCGGCCTGCGCGGTCCAGCGCAGCCGTGTGCGGGCGGTGCGCAGTGGCGGGCGCCGGTCCAGCAGGTCAGACATCTGCACACCGTCGAGAACCCTGCCGGTGATCGCCTCCAGGTTCAGCACGTCGGCGTTGTTGCCGTGCAGGAAGCCCGCGCTCAGGTCGGCGACGTCCAGCTTGCCGACCGTCTCCAGGACGCCGGGGTTGGCCAGATAGTGCGACCACGGCTGGCGGCGCTTGCCGGCGACGACGTGGATGACCGAGGAGGCCTGCACCATCCGGCCGCCGGTGACGATGGCCCGGGTGACCACCGCTCCCACCCCACGTAACTGGCGCCCTCTGGCGCTCGGGAGCCAGCAGTCGACACCGGTGCGGACATCGGGTGACACCGCGTACAGCGATGGACGCCGGGAGGTCAGCACGGCCTCGCCTTCGATCAGGCTGAGCATTTCGGCGCTCTGCTCCTGGGCCAACGCCGTGCTGTGTTGCAGAAGGCTGGTGTGCACCTCACCGACAGTGAGCATGGCTTCCTCCGCAACGCTGCCACCGACTCGCGCTCATCGCGCGGTATGCGGCTCATGCTGATTGACGTACACCCCTCGCGACCGGCACCGACACGGATCCGCGTCGGACAACCGAGACTCCACGGGTGCGAGTTTCGACCGCCCGGATCCGTATCTGTTGACGGTCATCATAGGCCCGGAGTGAGCGGGAATCCCATGTACGTCGGGCATTCGGAGTGTTCGCGGGTCGGCCGGACGTGACAACTGCTGATATTTTCAATGGTGCGGTCGCCAGCCACTCCCTGGAGTTTGCCGTTCATGAAGGTCTACATTTCGGCCACACAAAAGGACCTGCTGGAATACCGCGCTGCCGTGCACGCCGTGGCTCGCCGTCTGGAGATCGACGACGTGGCCATGGAGGCGTACGGCGCCGACATCCGTCCGCCGCTGGACCGCTGCCTCGCCGACGTGCGCCGATGCGACCTCTACGTGGGCCTGTTCGCCTGGCGGTACGGGTTCCGGCCGCCCGGCCAGGAGTCCTCGATCACCGAGTTGGAATACCGGGAGGCGCTCGCGGCGGGAAAGCCATGCCTGGTCTTCCTGCTCGCGGAGGACACGCCCTGGCCGGTCGACATGATCGACCGGGACGCCGACTGGCAGCAGATCGTCGCCTTGCGCCGTGAGCTCAAGGAGCGTCACCTCTGCGCCTTCTTCTCCGGCGTGGACGACCTCACCGCCAAGGTGACCGCCGCACTGGCCGACGTACGCAGTGGCAGGTCCCCGGCGCGCGAGCCCGCCGACCCGGACACCCACCTGCCGACGGCCGTCCGCAACCAGTACTACAAGCAGTTGTCGCTGAGATACCACACCGTCTCGGTGGACGCGGTCTCACCGCGTCCCACCATCGGCTACCTCACCGTCGGGCTGCCCAAGGTGTTCGTGGAACCCCGCGTCCACGAGGACGCGCGACCGGAGATGCCCCTGGCGTGGTGGCGTTGGGCCGGGTCCACGCCGGGCGACGACGTCGGCGGGCTGCCCGGGGTGGTCAACCCGGAGGAGGTGGAGCGGCTCTGGGAGGAGTACGCGGCCAAGGACGAGCTGTCGTTGTTCGATGTGGTGTCCGACCCGGGTCGGCGCACGATCGTGCTGCTCGGCGACCCCGGCTCCGGCAAGTCCGCGGCCGCGCGGTACCTGGCGCTGACGCTGGCCGAGGTCTGCGTCGAGCCTCGACTGAGTGCGCTGGACCGGTACCTACCCGTCCTGATCGAGCTGCGCTCGTACGCCACCCATCACGGGGACGGCCGGTGCGACGGCTTGCTCGACTACGTCGGCCACCGCCACCAGCAGGGGCTGGCCGGCATCGACCAGGACGTGTTGGAGGCGTACCTGCGCCAGGGCGGTCAGGCACTGTTCCTGTTCGACGGCCTGGACGAGGTGTTCGACCCGGCGCAGCGGGAAGAGGTGGCCGCGCAGATCGCCACTTTCGCCAACGAGTACCCGGGAGTGCTGACAGTGGTCACCTCGCGGGCGGCCGGCTACCAGCGGCACACCTTTGCCAACGCAGGCTTCGACCACTTCACCCTGGAGGATCTCGACGACGAGCAGATCGCGAGGTTCCTCGGCAACTGGTACCGCTACGTGATGCCCACGCCGGCCGCGGAGGCAGAGCGGCAGCGGCGGCAGATCCTCGACGTGGTGGGCAGTTCTCGAGCGATGCGCGAGATCGCCGGCAACCCCCTGTTGCTGATGCTCATGGCGATCGTCGGCCGGGGTCACCCGCTGCCCCGCAACCGACGCCGGCTCTACGCGCACGTCACCGACGTTCTGATCTCCGAGTGGGATGTGACAAAGCAACTGCGCGAGAGCCACGGCGAGGTGCCGTCGCTGGACCTGCAGGCGAAGCGTCGGCTGCTGCGTCACCTGGCGTATTGGATGCAGTTCCGCGAGTCCGGCCCCGCCGGAAACTACATTGAGTCCGACGAACTGGCGCGCATCTTCCGGGACCACCTCGTCGCTTTCTACGGCTTCGAGAATGAGCGGGCGCTCGCCATGGCCTACTCGATGATCGACAAATTGCGGCAGCGAAGCTTCATCCTGGAACGTTACGGGCTACGACTGTTCGGGTTCGTGCACCGAGCGTTCCTGGAGTTTTTCTGTGCAGAGGAGATCGTGGACAGATGCGAGCATGATCCAACCAACTGGGGCCTCGATCGTCTGCGTTCACTGTTTCGCGAGCACTGGGCCGATCCGTCGTGGCGGGAGGTGCTTCGACTGGTCGCCAGCGCCCTCCCCGCCCAGACCGCCAACGAGCTGGTCACCCTGCTCGCCACCGAGGCCACCCAACCGTGGCCGCCGCTGAACCTGACCGGGCCGCCGTGGAACCTGGTGCTGGCGGCGCAGTGCGTGGCCGAGGCGCCGCAGCCCGCCGAACTGGCCGACGCGGGCGACGCCGTGCTGCGGCAGGTCGTGCGTCTCATCGAGCATGGCATCTCCGCGGACGACCCGAACCTGGTGGATCTCACCGAGCAGGAGCTGCTGTCCTCGATCCGGGCGCTCGGCCCGAGTTGGCCCGGCCGGGAGATTTTCCTGCACTGGTACCGCCGCCGTGGTGTCCGGACCAGTTGGCGATCTGGCTCTCCCTTCGCCACCCGGATCGCGGCGGTGCTGTCCACCGCCGAGGAGCAAATGGAAGACCTGCTCGTCCGGGAGCTGGGGCAGGGTCGCGAGCGTCAGGCCCACCTCACCCTGGTCGCCGGGCTGGCCGAGGCCGCCGGCCGCCTCGAGGCCACCGGCGGCAGCAGTCGCCGATGCCGGGACATCCTGGTCGCCCAGGCGCAGGCCGAGGTCTCCACCGCGGTACGGCAGGCCGCCGTACGCGCAGTGGTCGCCCACTTCGGCGCCGACCCCGACCTCGTGGACGTGCTGCGCGGTTTCGCCAGTTCCCCCGACCTCGCGGTGCGGGCGCTGGCCGTGCAGTCCCTCGGCACCCGGTCCGAACTCTCCGACGACGTCCGTCAGGTGTTGGCCAGAGCCACCGGGGACACCGCCGTCGCGGTGCGGCGGGCCGCCGCCGGAGTGCTCACCGCACGGTGCGCCGACCTGCCGGACGCACCCGAGACGATGCAGCGACTGCTGGCCACCGACGCCGACCCCGGCGTGGTGCAGTGCGCGCTGAAGGGTCTGCTGGTTCTGCCGGAGTACGCCGACACCGCACGAGCCACGGCGTTGCAGCGGGTCACCGGCGATTCCCCGGACGAGGTCCGACGCTGCATTCTCACCGAGCTGCTGCCCGAGCGACCCGACCCGGAGAGCACCGAGCTGCTGCTGAAGCTCGCCTGCTCGGACACGTCAGCGCGGGTCCGCGCGGTCGCCGTGCAGCGGTTGGCGCTCGTACCCGACCCCGAGGGGCGCTGCCGGGCCCGGCTGATCGATCAGATCGAGCAGGACGAGGAGTCCTCCGTGCGGGCCGCCGCGGTCACCGCTCTGATCGACCGGGACCGCGCCGACGACACGGGGTGGACCGTGGTGGCTCACTCGGCTCGCGTCGACGAGGACGCGACGGTACGCCTCGCCGCGGTGCGCGCGCTGGCCGAGGCCTACCCCGACCACCGCACCGGGGAACTACTGCTGGAGAGCGCTCGACGCGATCCGACCGCGAGCGTCCGGCTCGCCGCGGTCGACCTGCTCACCGGGCGACCGTTGTTCGGTCACGCGACCCGAGATCTGCTCATCAGCCGCGCCTCCCAGGAGCGGGACCCGATCGTCCGGCTGCGGGTCACCCGTAGCCTGGCCCGTCTCGCCGACCCACCGGACCTTGAGGTGCGGGAGTGCCTTGCCGAGCAGGTCAGTCGGGACCCCGACCCGAACGTGTTGTGCGCGGCCGCACAGGCGCTCGCCCGCCACGGCGAAGCCCCGGGCCTGATGGAGACACTGTGCCGGCGGGCACGCCGGGACAGCTACGTCGGCATCCGGTTGGCCGCCGTGCAGACCCTCTGCGCGTACGGGAGCCCGGAACTGGTGACCGACGTGCTGCTGGAATGCGTCGAGGCCGACACCGACCCGACAGTGTTCGACGCCGCCGTGCGCTGTCTGACCGAGCAGGGGTCGGCGTCCATGGCGGTGACGCTGCGACTCATGCGCCGCCTGTCGGACCAGAACCCGGCGATCCGCGCCCGCATCGCCGCCGCGCTCGGCGAGCACTTCGGCGCCGACCCGGAGGTTCAGGTGCTGCTGGTCGGGCTGGTCCGCGACGATCCGGCCCTGGAGGTTCGCCGCCGGGCCGTCGAGCAGCTGGGCGCCAGCCTGGCTGGCCGCACGGGGGTACGGGACCTGCTGCTGCGGCTGGCTGACGACGATGACTGGGAGATCCGCCGGACCGCACTGCTCGCGTTGACCCGGCACTACGACAGGGACACCCGGACCCGGGAGATGCTCGTGCGGCTCGCGTATCAGGAGGATGACGGCGCGGTTCGGCGGCTGGCCGGGCAACTGCTGGCCACGCTGGCCGACACCCGGCCCGACGACTTTCCGTGATCGATCCGGAGCCGTAGGTGTTCGTGGGTGCGCGTCGAGCGACAATCCGATCGACCTCGTCAAATACCATGAGCTCATGACGGATCCGGTCGCCGGCTCGTCCCGCCCGACCGGCTGGAGTCTGCGAGTCCTCTTCGGAGTGATCGGGCTGGCTGCTCTCGTCCTCGGCTATGTCGGCTTCGAGCGCCTGCTCCAGGCCCGACCGGACGTCGCCCACGATCCGTACGACGTGCTCTACTACGACCTGCAACTCTTCGTCTTCGGCGCCGAACCATTTCAGGACGCCGGCCCCTACCCGTGGCAGTTGCAGGTCGCCCGGTTCGCCGCACCGCTGTTCACGCTCCTCGCCGTCGCAGAGGCCAGCCGGCTGCTGCTGGCCGCCGAGAGTCGTCGCCTGCGCGCCCGGCGGGCACGTGGTCACGTCCTGGTCTGCGGGGACTCCCAGTTCGCCCGCATGCTCGCCGACCGACTCTTCGCCGATGGTGAACGTGTGGTGGTGGTGCGCTCCGAACCGTTCGGGCCGCTGGAGTACCGGCGGCGCCGGTACCTCGGCGTGGTCGGCGACCCGACCAGCCCCGAGGTGTTGCGCGGCGCCGGCCTGCCCCGAGCCCACACCATCTACGCCTGTAGCGAGGACGACGACCGCAACCACGCCATCGCCAACACCGCCAACCGGCTCATCCAGGACCGACGGCAACCACCGCGGGTCTACATCCTGGTGCACGACTCGGAGATGTGTCTGTCCCTGCAGGCCCGACGACTCGGTGCCGCCGGGTCCAGCCGGCTGCGGCTGGACTACTTCCACGTCGACGACGTCGCCGCGCGCGCGCTGAACCGGCACCACCCGCTGCCCAGCGGGGGAGACCGACCGACCAGGATCCTCATCGCGGGCACCGGCGCCTTCCGCCGGGCTCTCCTGGTGGAGACCGTCCGGCACTGGCGCGCATCCCGAGCCGACACCCCCCGGGGCCAGGCCGCGCCACCCCTGCGGGTGGACGTCGTGGCACCGGATGCCGGGACCGAGATCGCTCTTGCGTCGTCGCGGTACCCGTTCCTGGCCACCGTGTGCCAGTTGACCGCGTACGACCTGGATCTCGACGGTGTCGTCGGTCTCGGCCGCGACCGCTACGACCGCATCTACGTCTGCGCACCGGACGAGATCAATGGCCTGCGGTTCGTGCTGGACACGCCCGCCCTGTGGCAGGGCGCCGAGAGTGCCGTGTTCGTGCCGGTCTACCGGCAGGCGGCGCTCGCCGCGGCCTTCCACGGCGACTCCCGACACGACCTGCTCGACGAGGTGCACGGCAAGCTCCGCCTCTACCCGGTGCTCACCCACGCCTGCGATGCCCGGCTGATCGCCGAGGACCTCACCGAGCGGCTGGCCCGGCTGATCCACGAGCGCTACGTCCAGGCCCAGCAACGCGCCGGGGTACGACTCGGCGCTGCCCCGGCGATGGTGAACTGGTCACGACTACCCGAGTCGTTGCGGCGGGCCAACCGGGCCCATGTGCAGGACATCGCCGCCAAACTGTTGGACCTCGGTTGCGTCGTGGCCCCCCGCCACGGTGGCACCGGTGACGCCTCGGCCGCCGGGCAGGCCATCGACGACAGGATCGAGGAACTCGCCCGCCTGGAGCACGACCGGTGGTGCCGGGAACGGCGCGGGGACGGCTGGACGTACGGTGATCCGCGCGATGACGTTCAGCGGCGGCATCCCGCCCTGCGGCCGTGGGAGGAGCTGCCGTCCGACGTGCAGGAGCAGAATCGTGAGGGGATCCGGGCACTGCCCGATGTGCTGTCCGACAACGGGTTCGAGCTGATCCGGCTGGCACCTCCGGTGCCCGCGCAGCGCAGAGGCCCGAGGGATGCCGCCTGACCTCGGCCCGGTCCGCGTCGGCGTGACCGGGCACATCAACCTGACCCGCGACACCGAACTGCTCGTCGCCGACGCGCTCCGCGTCGAGTTGGGCCGGATCAGCGACCGGCCCGTGCACGGCGTGACCTGCCTGGCGGCCGGTGCGGACCAGGTCTTCGCGCGTGTGATCCTCGATCTGGGCGGCACCTACGAGGTGATCCTGCCGGCCCGCGACTACCGGGTCGCGGTGATCAGGCCGGAAAATCGGCTGGCCTTCGACGAGCTGCTCGACCGGGCGGCGGCGGTCGTCCACACCGGTCACGACCGCTCGGACACCGCCGCCTACGTGGTTGCCAACCGTGAGCTGGTCCGACGGGTGCAACGACTCGTGGCGGTGTGGGACGGCAAACCTGGCCGCCACCCGGCGTCGACGGATCGGACCATCGACTGGGCGCGGCACCACGGCGTCCCGACCACGATCCTCTGGCCTGTCGGTGCCCGCCGAACGCCCATCGACGACTGACGGCCGGTCCTGCCGCCGGGCCCGACGAGCGGCAGCGCGGAAAACGACGGATACTCGCGTGATGACTGGACCCGATCTCGACCCGGAACAGTATCCGCCCATCGATCCGCGCGAACCGGTGCCCGACGACCCGGGGGTCCTTCTGCCCGGCGCGCCTGACGAATTGCCAGAAGCCCCGGCCGAACCGATGCCGGACGACGGTGGAAACGCCGGTGGTGTGCGCGAGCCGGCCTAGACCGGTCCGTCGTGTCCGATCCCGCGCGGATCCGGTTCATCGGGGGGTAGGGGTCAGGCGGACTGCCGGTGGCGGCCGAGTGACAGCAGCAGGCCGGCGGCGGCCAGCGCGATTCCGGCGGCGGTGGTGTATGCGGGGAGTCGAGCGGGGATCCCGAGGTGGACGGTGATGCCGAGGATGCGGGACAGGCCCCAGGGCAGCAGCGTGAGCTGGTCGTTCCACACCGTCAGCGCGCGTTCCAGGCCCACTACCGAGACCAGGGCGGACAGCACGCCGAGGGGCACACCCGCAGCGGTGAGGGTCAGCCCGACGGCGCTTCGGCGACGCAGGTCGTACCGGTCGCGCAGGACCACGGCGACGGCTACGAACAGCCAGCAGAACGCCGCGAACGCGACGGTGACGTACGCCGCGCGCAGACCCGGCATGGTCCAGAACGCGAACCAGTAACCGCCCGGTCCGCGTCCGGCGAGCGCCGCCAGCAGGAGCACGCTGCGCAGCAGCGCGACGCCGCCGACCACGGCCCACAGGTGGAACGGATCCCGCCGGCCGACGACGAGGCGCACGACGAGGGCGAACAGCGCCCACCCGCCGAGGGTGACCAGCAGGTGCGCCGGCGCGGCGAACCAGGTCAACACGAGCCGGCTCGCCACCAGCACCAGGGCCGGGACCAGCCACACCAACACCCGGTCCGCCCGCGTCATGGGCGTCGGCAGCGCGGCGACCCGCCACGGCCGGAGCGCGCCGAGCAGCAACCCGCGCGCGGCGGCCCCGCCGAACCCGCGCGCGTACAGGCCGAGTAGCACCAACAGCAGGATCGATCCGAGCATCGCTCGGGCCGCCCAGGCCATCGCCGGGTCTCGGTCGGCGCGTCGCGCCCCGAGGTCGGCGGCGGTGAAGTTGTACGCGGGCAGGTCCAGGTCGGCGGCGTAGCGCTGCCGGTGCGTGTCGCGCGCGTCGTGGTACGCCGCTGCGGCCAGCCGCCAGTCGTGGCGGGCGGCCGGGGCGCCCGTGTCCAGCCACTGCGCGTGCCGCAGCACCATGGTCCGGTATGCGCTCAGCGTCTCGAACAGGTTGACCTGGTAGTCGAGAGTCGCGGTGAAGCGGCCGCGCAGTTCGGCATCCCGCCAGGTCGCCGGTTCGGTAGCGGCGACCAGGTCGCGCATGCGCCGGG
The DNA here is from genome assembly GCF_040648775.1 of Micromonospora sp. NPDC049089. Lineage (NCBI taxonomy): Bacteria > Bacillati > Actinomycetota > Actinomycetes > Micromonosporales > Micromonosporaceae > Micromonospora > Micromonospora sp. NPDC049089. Next base: position 3,313 of record NZ_JBEZEH010000021.1, on the reverse strand, counting down.
CCAGCGCGACGGCCTGCGTGCCCTCCTCGATCGCCTCGTCGACGCGGCCGCCGGTCACCGCGTAGATGCTGTCCAGCGCGGCGGAGTCGCCGGTCGGGATGTCCCACTCGAAGATCCACATCATGGGCGGCGGTTCCAGCCCGAGCGCCCGCACCGTCCGGTCGGCGTACGGGCCGATGTAGAGGCCCTTGCTGACCGCCTGCCGGGATAGAGCCATGGCCTGCCCGATCGCGGCGACGGTTTCCGGGTCGCCGGAGAACGTGCGGTACGCCCAGTCGGCAGTGACCTGCGCCGGGTCGGCGTACGGATCCCAGGCGAGTCGGCCGACGGCGTACGTGTTGAGGTCGTAGAGCTGCCAGAACCCCGCGCGCAGGTACAGCGACATGGGTCCGGCGCGCAACGGCCCGCCGTCCTGGGTCCAGTTCCAGACACCCTCGACGTTCGGGTTGGCCGCAAGGAATGCACGCAGCGCCTGGCTGTGCAGCGGGCCAAGGTCGTTGGGCAGCGACCCGAACGCCTCGAACTCGCGCCGGGCCTGGAACTCCACGATGCGGCGGTGCCCGCCGCCCAGCAGCGTGGTGTTCAGGGGTAGGTGGCTGTAGAAGTCGCCCAGGGTGTACTTGGTGGACACGACGAGATGCGGATCGTCGAGCCCGCCGAGCACCTTCGCGTACGACGCCGGGTTGGTGTGCAGGTCGCCGACGGCGCCGACGCCCACCGTCCAGGTGCGGAAGATGATCTCCTTGCCGGCCGGGCCCGCGGTGTCCAGCAGCGCCCGCAGCATCGCGCGTACGGACGTTTCCGTGGTGACCGCGAGCCGTGACGAGTAGTCCCAGCCGGTCCCGGCGTACACCTCGCCGCCCTCGCCGACGCGGACCATCAGGCCGTCGACGAACGGCATGCTCTCGAACAGCTCGGCCAGGCCGGCCTGGTAGACCGACCACAGCCGAGGGTCGGCCACGTCGAGGCCGCCGGCCGTGCGCGTCAGGTATGCCTCCAGCGGTGGCGACACCGCGAGCATGTCGGTCAGCAGAAAGACCCGCATTCCCATGTCCTCGGCGTACCGGAAGACGGGGCCGAAGGCCGCGACCATCGCCCGCGCGCGGTCGACGTGTGGGTCGCCGGTCGGATAGACGGCGCGCCCGTCGCCGACCTTCGCGAACGTGACGTACTCCAGGAAGCCGGGTACGACGATGCCGTTGAACCCCTGCGCCACCGAGTGATCGACGAACTGCCGGAACTGCGTGTCGATGCGGGCCACGGCGCCGGCGTCCACCCACGGCGCGCCAGGCAGCACCGCCGACCCGACCACGTCGGTGTTCAGGCCGTAGTCGTCGCCGGCGGCGAAGTCGGTCGGGTCGGGCTCGCGTCCGACTGAACCCGCGTCGGTCAGCCGAAGGCCGAGCCGGGGGATGACCACCCGACCCGCGTCCGACGCGGGGAGCGCTTCGGCACCGGAGCGGATCCGGTCGGCCAGCCGGTACAACCCGGCTGCCACGCCCGCGACGTCGCCGCCCTGGACGGCCAGTTCGGCGCCGTGCACGTCGAGCCGGTACGACTCGGGCGTTCCGGCGAGGGTGGCCAGCACGCCCGCCCGCAGCGTCCTCACCGCCGACAGGTCCAGCGCCGTGCCGGTGCCCGGCGCGGCCGTTGCTGACCTGGCCGGGCTCGACGTGGCCGACACGAGCACGGGTCGGGGCAGGCCGCGGAGAACGACCGCGTCGGCGACGGCGGTTGCGGCCTTCTGGACGCGCGGCTCGTCGGGCACGACGAGGGACGCCAACGGCGGGATCGGTGCGGGCGTCCGCGCCGGCGCGGCGACAGCGTCCTCACGGGGCACGGAGGCGGGGGAGTGGCTCAGCCCCAGCGTGTCGCCGACTCCCCACGCCGTGGCCGCGCCGAGCGCCAACAGGACCGCCGCGGCGACGAGCAGCGGGTACGGCCTGCGGACCTGGGCAACGTGAGCCACGCTCGCATGGTAGTGGTCGCACCGGCCTCCGTCCGCCCTCGGCCAGCGCGGATGGCAGTTATGACATAGATGGGATTACATGTCTTGGGTGAACTCAGGTATGAAGGCCGAAGGCACGCCTCGGTGCTGATTCCTGAGAAGGAGCGACGGATGAAACTTGCCCTGCGCCGCCTGCGAACGGGGGCGGTAGTGCTCGCTGCCTGCACACTTGGGCTGAGCCTCCTGTCGGTACCCGCCGCCGAGGCGTACTCGGTTGCCCCTCTCGCGCCAGGATCCGAGCGGGCACCGGAATCGCACCAGTTCTCGGCAGAGGGCGTGACGACGATCGGTGAACTCCGCACCGTGAACAGCTCACTGTCCTACGCCCCCAGCGGCGGGACACAGATCATCCAGCACCCCGGTGCCACCTACGTCAAGGTGCACTTCAGCTCTCTGCGACTGGCCGACGGCGACTACGTCACCGTGTCGAGCCGCGACGGCAAGGAGAGCTACCGGTACGACCGCCACCTGAACCGGGCGACCGGTTCGGACTACACCACCGACGGACAGCCGGGTTTCTGGGCGATGTCGGTGGAGGGTGACACCGCCGTCGTGACACTGCACAGCAGCCGCACCGCACGTGGCAGCGCCGCAACCATCGACCGGTTCTGGCGCGGGTACGACCGCACGGAAATCACCGCGCACAACTTCACCACCCAGTCCGTGTGCAGCACCGACGCCCGCCGCGACGTGGTCTGCTACCAGAACAGCCACCCCACCGAGTACGCCCGCGGCGGCGCGGTGGCACGGCTGCTGATCAGCGGCGGTGGCCTGTGCACCACCTGGCGGATCGGCAGCACCAACCGGATGCTGACGAACAAGCACTGCTTCTCGACGCAGGCGGCCGTGAGCGGCAGCGAGATGCAGTTCAACTACCAGTGCGCCACCTGCGGCGGCGCGAACCCCGGCGCCGGCACCAAGGTCAGCGGTGCCACCCTGTACCAGGTGAGCAGCGGTGGGTCCAGCCAACTGGACTACGCCCTGTTCTCGGTCAACAATTTCACCGCCATCCAGGGGTTCGGCACGCTGTACCTGGCGACGACCGCCACCAGCAACGGCACCCGGATCTACATCCCCGGGCACGGCGACGGCACCGCGAAGCGGCTGTCGATCTACGAGGACACCCAGAACGGCACGACCTGCGCCGTCCGGAACGCGAACTACAACACCTGGAACATCAGCTACAGCTGTGACACCTCCGGCGGCAACTCGGGTTCACCAGTGCTGAACGCCAGCCACCGCGTGATCGCCCTGCACCACCTCGGCGGTTGCCCGTCGAACCAGGGTGCCAAGGCGCATCTGATC